>CAZAWL010000025.1:0-14149 GCA_964488705.1 uncultured Sphingopyxis sp. | reverse complement strand
TATGCACAGATTGCGGCAACCGGTGCGTCGGATGGCCCCGGCGATAAAGTCGCACTCGACCCGCTCGCACATGTCCTGCACCGCCCACGCCACATCCCGGTCGCGCTGGGTCAGGGGCACATGGTCCGACGCGCGCGGTTCTCCCAAGAAGCGCTCGATACCGGCATATTCGCGCACCGGCTGCGGCAGCAAGAGGTCGGAGCGGACCCGATAGTGCCCGTCGCCATAGGTGACGAAGGGCGACAGATCGACGGCGCCCGGCGTGCCGAATGGGGCAAGCCCCATCACTTTCCATTCATCGGCATATTTTTCGAAACCCAGAAACCCGGTGAAAGCGGCGTAGAACAGGCCGAGCGAGTTGGGCCAACGCACGGTTTCGACATGCTCCAGCCGATTGCCCTTGCCATGCCAGATGCTCGACGCTTCCCACGCGCCGCGCCCGTCGATGACGACCACGGTCGCCTCGTCCATGCCGGAAGGGACATAGGCGCTGAGCGCATGGGCATAATGGTGATCGATGCGGCGCAGCGGCACGTGCGTACCGCCGAAATGCCGGTCGAGCAGGCGTTCGCTCGCATTGCTCCGCGCATTGATCGCCCAGCGCAACATGTCGGACGGCAGAGCGCGAAGCCGCCGAGGCTCTTTGCCCGCAAGGCGGTTTAGTGTCGAATTTTTGTGGAGGTCAATCATCGGCTGCCAGCCGTTGATGATAGCATCGACGTCGCCGATTGTGATGCCCGCATGGTCAAGGCAGGCCTGAATGGCATGGCGCGGAAAGCCGCCGTCATGCTTTTTCTTGCTCAACCGTTCCTCGGCGATGGCGAACAAGGGTTCGCCGTCGCGGACAATCGCTGCCGCGCTGTCATGCAGATTGCTGTGGTTGATTCCCAATGTGATCATGATGCCCTATGCTCTGCCCTGCCCCGCTCAAGCGGAAATGAAACTTTGATTGCCCTGTGCGCCCGCGTGGCGATTGCGCAGCGCATAGAATAGGCGCGGTGGTAACAGCATTGCCGCAAGCCTGACCGCCGCCCGTTTGGCGGGGTGGCCGCCGATGCCCTGCGCACAGAGCAAGTCTTGTGCCTTTGTTTCCACCGCCAATGTATCGGAACGCCGGCCGCCGAACGCGGTTAGCTCGAGGCGACTGGCAGCCACGTCCATCGGCGCCATGATCGCGTCTGCGCGCGCGCGCGGCACCCCCTGCTCAGCCAGCCTGACAGGCAGGGTGTCGACCAGACAGCGGAAAATGCGGGCACGTTTTGCCACTTTTTCCCGAGTCAGCGCCGAACTGGCGATGCTGTTTGACGCCTGATAAAGATTGTTGCCGTGCAGCCGGTAACTGGTCAGGCACTCGTCGATCACCTGGACCGGACCAATAGCCGGCAAGAGGGTGAAAAAATGCTCGTCCGCCTCGTAGGTTAGTGTCAGCGGCGGCATTCCAGCCGCCTCCAGCGCCGCGCGACGCGCCGCGAGGCGACTGGTCCCGAGGAAACTCATGTTGCTATGGAACTGCGCGACGGCGTCATCACCGGCCTTTAAATCGAGCAGGACGGGCGCCGGGGGTCGCTGGTCCTGACGTTCGCCCGACAATTCGTCGACAATTGTGATGCCATGCCCGACTGCAACAAGGTCCGGCCGTTCCGCAAAGGCGGCGAGGACGCGCGCAACCTTGTCCTCATGCCACCAGTCGTCGCCGTCGAGAAACATGACGATATCGCCGCCGGCAAGTTGCAAGCCCGCCGCAAAGGCGGACGCCTGCCCGCCATTAGCTTTGCGCACGACACGAATGGCGTCGCCATAAGTCGCGAGCACATCCGGTGTGGCATCGGTCGAACCGTCATCGACGACGATCACCTCGTAATCGCTGCCATTCGTCCATGCGCTCTGCCGCAATACCGAATCAACGGCCGTGCGGATGAACCCCTCGTGATTATATGTGTCGATAAGAACGGAAACGCGGGTCAGCGGTTTGCCCCTCCCCCTGGGACATCTTATTAGGTTGTCGGGGCCTTAGTGCTCTTTTGCCACCAGTCAAGCGACGCGCCGACCCGCCACGCGGCCCTTCAGCCTCAGCATCGGCTGTTCCAGCGTTCGCCAGGACAATTCCGCCACGGCAAAAGACAACAGGATTTTTGCACCCGTTACGGCGACGAAATTGCCCAGATCACCGGGCGTGCGCCACGCCTCCAGCGCGCCGAAGATCGGATAATGATAGAGATAAAGGCCATAGGATCGCCGACCAATATAGCGCGCCACGGGGTGGTTCAGGCAACGCTGCAACATGTCCCGCGCCGCTAGCAGCGGTGCTGTCGCCACCAAGCCCCCCGCGAGCAGGGCAAAGCCGGTAAAGGCCAGTGGGGTCGATTGCATGACGTCGCGGTCGGCCAGGAACAGACATGCCAGTATCGCGGCAGCACACAGCCATGCCAGGAGTTGCACCACCCGTGCTGACCGATGGATCAGCCAATCGCGCAGCCTCGGCGCGCCTAATGCAAGCAAACAGCCCAGCATGATCGGGTCGAGGCGAGCCGGCGTAAAGGTGTACAGCGGTTCGAGATCAGTCCAGTGCGCCACCAGACAGTATCGCACAGCAACGCTCGCTAAGACCACAGCCAACGCCAGCGCGATCAATCCGCCGCGCGCGCGCGCGAACATCGTCGCAAATAGTAGTGGCCAGACAAGGTAGAATTGCTCCTCTATGGCCAGCGACCAGGTGTGCCCCAAATTCCCGAGCGTTTCGGCGGGCAGGAAATTAGCGTAGAACAGCAATGCGGCCTGAACAACGACCATCCTGTCCGACGCGCTGCCAGGCCAGAGAAGCATCGACAGCGCGATAGCGCAGATGAGCGGCGGCAATATCCGGAAAATGCGGCGCAGATAAAAGTCGCGCAGACTGACTCGACCGCTGGCGGCCTGCTCCTCAATCAGGAGGTGTGTGATCAGGAATCCGCTGATTACAAAGAATATGTCCACGGCCAAAAAGCCGCCGCTCAGACGGCCGTAGCTGGCATGAACCAGCATCACAAAGATGACGGAAAGTGCGCGAAGTCCGTCCAGAGCCGGGATCAGCCGCGGCGACGCCGCAGGCGCCACGCCATGCGGCGCCAGCCTCTCGGCAGGGTGGGCAGTCACCGCAACGCCTCGTCCAGTCGCGCGCGGGCGCGGACGGCCAGCGCACGGCTCGCGGCGGCCGATAGATGCCCTGCGTCTCGCATCATCACGACGCCGTCGCGCATCGCCGGACAAGATTCCGCGTCGCAAAGCAAATCCGTGAGGTCGAGGATGCCGACGCCGGGATCAGCGGCAGCCAGCGGGTTTGCCACGTTCAGAAAATCGCGGCGGTGAGCAGCCACGGCCCTGACCGCCGCTGCACAATTCGCGTCGGCATGCCGCGCGAGGCAGTCAGGCACCGACCGACCGAAATAGGGGGTGTCGACCACCAGCAGCACCCGCAGGCCCGCGGCCCGCGCCGCCGCGACCGATTGGCGCAGCGACTGCGCCCAGTCGTCACGCCGCGCCCCCACAGGCCGGTGCGGATCATCGTCGCCGAATGGCCAGCGTGACGCGATGATAACCCGGTCAATGCCGAACATGCGAAGGCGAGGCAGTTCGGCAGTCACGTCGCGGTGAAAGCCGCGGCAATCCAGCATATTCTGCGGCGTATCGGGCAACCCAACGAGGATGAACCGGCCGGCAAATGGCCGACACCCAACTCTACTTCGCGGTAGAACAAAGCGGTCATTGTGGCGCGCCCACAGGTCAAGCATCGGCAGGAGGTGATGCGCATGCGAGTCGCCCCACAGGGCGATGCCTCTTGTGGCGGTGGCGGAGCCCATCCGGCACTGGTCAATTGTGGCCAATCGCTCATAGGGAACGACGTAATTCGAGCAAGCCGGATCGAGCGTCAGAATGTCGTCCCCCGCTGCAAAAATGGCTTGCAGCCGCGGGGAGGCCGCCAGCGTACGCTCGGCCCCGACATACGTCGCCCCGGCGCAGGCCCCGCCCAGCAACAGTAAGGCTGCACCGCTGAACAGGCTCGCCCGCGTCGTGGCAAACGGCCGCCAACTCCGCTGTCGGATCGGCGTTTCCACCAGGCGAAAGCTGAGGGCAGCCACCGCGAACGAAGCAGCAGCCGCAGCAAAAATCTGGACAGTATGCGGTTCGCCGTCGGCCCAATAGTTGAGATAAGCCAGAAACGGCCAGTGCCATAAATACCAGCCATAGGAGATGCGCCCGACATAGGTCACCGGGCCCGTCGACAATGCGCGGCTGACCGGGCTGGCGGGGGACAGCGCGCCACCCGCCAGCATCAGTGCGCTACCCATCACCGGCAAGATGGCAAGCGGGCCGGGAAAGGCGGCGGAGCCGTCGATCACCCAAAAGGAGGCGAGGATCATCGCCAGCCCGAATGACGACAGCCATTGGCCGTAGCGGCCCCCTGTGGCCACCCATGCGGGCAACACCAGTGCCAGCATCGCCCCGATGGCAAATTCCCACGCCCGAAATGGCGTCAGGTAAAATGCCCAATTGGGCCGCCACTGCAGCATCCACTGGCACAGCGCGAACGACAGCAGCGCGATGGCCGCATAACTGATCAGCAAGGCGCGGCTCCGCCGCCAGCCGATGCGCGACGCCGCCCACGCAATCAATGGCACCAGCAGCGGCCAGACGATGTAGAATTGTTCCTCCACCGCCAGCGTCCAGGTATGGAGCAGCGGATAATGGTCAGCGCCAACCGCAAAATAACCCGACGGTTGTCGCGCGAAAAACAGGTTGGACACAAAAAAGAGGGCCGCCGCCGCGGATTTTGCAAGTTGCTGTTGCGGCCCGCTGGCCGGCAGCAGCAATAGGCCCCCGATCAGGGTGGCAAGCACCATCAACAGCAGTGCGGGCAACAGTCGCCTGACGCGGCGCGCGTAAAATGCGGCGATATCGACGCGGCCATTGCGGCCATACTCCTCGACGAGCAGCCCGGTGATCAAAAACCCCGAAATGACGAAAAAAATGTCAACGCCGACAAAACCGGCGGGCAACCAGGCCGCGTCCATGTGAAACAGGACGACCGATATGACCGCTATGGCGCGCAGACCGTCAATGTCCGCGCGGTAGGTCGAGGCCGCGCCGATGCCAGAAGCCGATCGTATCGCGCCGATGTCAGCCACGTTTGATGAGGACATCGCCCAGCACCAGCACGTCCATTTTCGTGCGCAGGAAACAGTCGAGCGCCTCCTCCGGCTTGCACACGACCGGTTCATTTTCGTTGAAGCTGGTGTTGAGGACCATGGGCACGCCGGTCTGCGCACGAAATGCCTCGATCAGCGCGGCATAGCGCGGGTTGGTCGCGGCATCGACGGTTTGCAGCCGCCCCGACCCGTCGACATGGGTCACGGCCGGTATCTGTGCCCGCCTGTCTTCGCGGATCTGGAACACCTGCATCATGAACGGAACAGCGTCATTTTCCTCAAACCAGTCATCGACATGATCCTTAAGGATTGACGGAGCAAATGGGCGGAAACTCTCCCGCCGCTTGATCTTGAGGTTCAGGATGTCCTTCATGTCCGCCCGGCGCGGATCGCCGATGATGGACCGGTTGCCCAGCGCGCGCGGGCCCCACTCCATCCGTCCCTGAAACCAGCCGACAACCTTTCCATCGGCCACCGCTGCGGCCGTTTCGGATGCCAGCGCATCGACATTGTCGAACCGGGTAACGGAACAGCCCGCGGCGCCGATATCCGCGGCGCGGGTATCGAGCAGCGCGTCCACCTCTGCCGCATTGCAGTCGGGACCCCAATAGGCATGGTCCATGACAAAGCGACGCTCGCCGCCCGCGCCGTGCCACGCGGCAAAGGCCGCGCCGATGGCGCCGCCGGCGTCACCCGCGGCAGATTGTACATAAACCTTGGTATAGGGCGTGTTGCGCCGTACCTTGCCATTGGCGACGCTGTTGGCGCCGCATCCACCGGCAATCGTGATCGCGTCAACCTTGTGCTGCGCGTGGGTGGCGTTGAGCAGGTTAAAAAACGCCTCTTCATACATCAGCTGCGCCGAACGGGCGATGTTGTGATGCTTGGCCTCCAACGGCTCGTCCTTGGCGCGGCGCGGACCGAGCAAGTCCACCAGCGCATCGGAAAACAGGTCGCCAACGACCGGACTGCCATTGTCCCAGCTATACGCCACGCCTTCCTTATGATGGCGGAAATAGCGGGTATCCAACGCAAAGCTGCCATCGCCGTTCAGCCGGACAATCTGACGCATCTTGGCGATATCCTCGGGCGACCCATAGGGCGCCAGGCCCATCACCTTATATTCGTCGCCATAATGCGGAAAACCGAGATATTGGGTGATCGCCTGATAGAAAATGCCCAGCGAATGCGGGAAATAGACGCGCCCGTCCTCACGGATGTCGGTACCCTGCCCCAGCCCCCAGGCCGCGCTCGAAAAATCCCCGAAACCGTCGACGGAAACCACGCTGGCCTCGTGAAACGGCGAAACGTGAAAGGCGGACGACAGGTGGGCCAGATGATGTTCGACCGGCAGCAGCTCGCCACGAAATGCCTGATCGGGGAAATGGTTCTCCAGCAATTCTCCGATCGAGGCGCGCTTGCGCCGGTTGCGTATGCGGTCGACCACCAATGACAGATTGGGCCGCTTTTTCGCCACATAGCCGATCTTCTGAAGCAAATGTGCCCGGCTGTCCTGATTGGTCGCAATGATGTCGACGTCGGACAGGGTGACGCCGGCTGCCTCCAGGCAATAGGCGATGGCGCGGTCCGGAAATCCTGCCCAATGCTTTACACGGCGAAACCGCTCTTCTTCGACGGCAGCCAGCAACACCCCGTCGCGCACTATGGCGGCGGAGGAATCGCCGTGAAATGCGTTCAGGCCAAGGATCAACATGCCGTGGGGCTCCAGCAAAATGGTTGCGCGTTCATGCGGGGGAAGTGCCGCGCCTTTGCACTGTCGCCGCGAGTCAGGTCAACCGGCTTTTCCACCAGGATTGCAGCCCACGCCGGATTTCGTCGGTACGACTCTCGAACAGGCGCCACAATATGGCCGCCGATGCGAGCGAAAAGGCGACCGCTGCAATCAGCCAGCCGACCCCCCGCACATCCGGCGTATATTGGGCGGGCAAAAACAGCATGAACGCGAAAAATGCGAGAATGGGAAAGTGGGTGACGTAGAGCGTGTAGGAAATCTCTGATAACGCAAAACTGGCACGCTGATACCAGCGCCCCCCGCCCGCCGTCGCCGCCAGACAGGGCAGCCACAGCGCGCAGGAACAGCCCAGAGCAATATCGCCGGGCAGGCTGGGGGACAGCCGGCTGAACAACAGCATCGCCGCGGTCAACGCGCTCGTCATGATCAGCAGCGCCCGTCGCCCGGCAGGCTCCATCATCGTCACGCGCATCGTCAACGGCCAGGCAAGTGCGCCCGCAAGCCAGGGCAGGCCCAGCAGCACCAGCGTCTGCGGCAGCAACAGTATCGCCAGCAGGGCGATGACCAGAGCTGCGGACCGGCCGGGCCAACCGCCGCGCCCGACGGCAGCGTACCAGGCCAGAGGAATGAAGAGATAATACCAAAATTCGTTGGCGAGGCTCCACAAGGGGCCATTGGTGCCGAATGTCGGCCCGGCGATCGTCTGAAGAAAGGCCAGATTGATAAGAAAGGCCTGCCAGCCATTGTCCGCCGCGGCGCCCGGTGCCGGCCCGCTCGACAGCAGGTCCCACCACTCGCCGCCATACCCCGTCAGCCGCAATACGTCCCGGCCGAGCACATCGAACGCGAGCGTCAATAATAAGGCAGGGATCAATACGGTCCACAGCCGGGTCATCCGGCGCAGGGCATAGTCGCCGACCGACCAGGCGCCTGACCGGATTTGCGCGAATGCGGCACCGCCAACCAGAAATCCGCTGAGCGCAAAAAAGATCAATACCGCCTGATGGCCGAGGCTGGTGAACAGGTAAAGCGCCCGGTCAATCAGCGACGGGGATTGCAGGAGGGGATAATCGACCCACAGAAAACCGCGCGCATGGCCGATGCAGACCAGCAGCGCCGCCACGCCGCGGAGCATGTCGATGTGCTGCATGCGCGGTTTGTTCATGCCGGGGCACCTGAATTTTCGGCGAACGGCAAACGCACGCGCTATTGACCAAATCTCAATTCCAGTGCGGTATCACGCCGACCATGTCAACGCCGCCCGCCCCCGTCAAACAGCCGCGCATTCTGGTCGTCTTTGGCACCAGGCCGGAAGCGATCAAAATGTTCCCGCTGGTCCATGCGCTGCGCGCCGAGCCGGGTATCGTCACGCGGGTCGCGGTCACCGCACAGCACCGCGAGATGCTCGACCAAGTGCTCGACATCGCCGGAATCACGCCAGACGTCGACCTCGACCTGATGACATCGGGACAGACGCTCGATGCGTTGTCCGCCCGCATCCTGACCCAGTTCGGTGCAGCGCTGGATGCCGAACAGCCCGACCGCATCCTGGTCCATGGTGATACGCTGACGACGATGATGGCAACGATCGCCGCCTATTTCCGAAAAATTCCGGTTGGGCATGTCGAGGCGGGGCTGCGCAGCGGCGACATTTATTCGCCCTGGCCCGAGGAAGTGAATCGCAAGGTGACGGGTGCTATCGCCGACCTGCATTTTGCGCCAACCGACGCTGCCGCCGATGCTCTACGCGCCGAAAATGTGCCTGATGGCGCCATTCACGTCACCGGTAACACCGTCATCGATGCGCTCCTCGCCACATCGCGGCGGATTGCGGAGGACCCGGCGCTGGCCGCTGGCCTCGATAACGTGGCCGCCCGGTTCGCGACCAAGCGCATCATCGCCGTGACCTGCCACCGCCGGGAAAATTTCGGCGAGGGCATGGTCAGCATCGCCCGGGCGTTGCGTCGCATTGCCGACCGGCCCGACACAGCCATCATCTTTCCGGTGCACCCCAACCCGAACGTCCGCCCGACGATGGAGGCGGTGCTGGGCGACCACCCCAATGTGGCGCTGATCGATCCGCTGGATTATCCCCACTTTGTCCGGCTCATGGCGATGAGCGACATCGTCCTCACCGACAGCGGCGGCGTGCAGGAGGAGGCCCCCAGCCTCGCCAAGCCGGTATTGGTCATGCGCGACACCACCGAACGGCCGGAGGGCGTGGCCGCCGGCACCGCCCGACTGGTGGGCACCGATGAAGCGGCCATTGTTTCCGGAATATTCACTCTACTTGATGATAAGGCCGCCCATGCGGCCATGGCGCGCGCCCACAACCCTTATGGTGACGGGCATGCTGCCACAAGCATTGCAAGGATCATAGCCAGTGCCCATCGATCATAAATCCAAAGTTGTCGTCGTCGGACTCGGCTATATCGGCCTGCCGACCGCTGCGGTCATAGCCCGAAGCGGCGCTCAAGTGCTGGGCATCGACGTCAGTCAGCATGTCGTCGACACGGTCAATGAAGGCCGCGTCCATATCGAAGAGGTCGACCTGCACGGGCTGGTGCAGGGCGTGGTTGCCCGTGGCACCCTGCGCGCAGCCACACAGCCAGAGGCCGCCGACATCTTTGTCATGGCCGTGCCCACACCGATACGCGACGACCACGCACCCGACATCAGCTATGTTCTTGCTGCGGCAGAGAAAATTGCCCCCGTCCTCGCGGCCGGCAACCTCGTCATCCTGGAATCCACATCGCCTGTCGGCACCACCGAACAGGTCGCCGCACTGATCGCGGCGGCGCGCCCCGACCTCAAGGTGCCGGGCCATTGTTCCGGAACGCCCGACCTGTTCATTGCCTATTGCCCGGAACGCGTGCTGCCCGGCCGCATCCTCATCGAACTGGTCGACAACGACCGCGTCATCGGCGGCATGACGCCACGCTGTGCGCGCAAGGCGATGGCTTTTTACAAGAGCTTTGTTCGCGGCGCCTGCCTCACCACCACCGCATCGGCGGCGGAAATGGTGAAGCTCGTCGAAAACAGCTATCGCGACGTGAACATCGCCTTTGCCAACGAACTGTCGATGATCGCCGATCGCATGGGCATCGATGTCTGGGAAGTGATCCGCCTCGCCAACCGCCACCCGCGGGTCAACATCCTCCAGCCGGGGCCGGGTGTGGGCGGTCATTGCATTGCGGTCGATCCGTGGTTTCTGGTCGCCGGTGATCCCGAGAACAGCCGCATCATCCGCACCGCGCGGGAGGTGAATGAGGCAAAGACCGATTTCGTCGTCGGTCGCGCCATTCGCCTGATCGAGGCGCATCCAGGACTTAAAGTCGCCTGCCTCGGCCTCGCATTCAAACCCAATATCGACGATTTCCGCGAAAGTCCGGCGGTTGCGGTGGCGGCGGCGATTGCGCGCCGGTTCGGCAGCGACGTCCAGATTGTGGAGCCCTATGCAGCTGCCCTGCCGATGGAATTTGCCGGGTCGCAAGCGCGGCTGGTCGAACTGGACGACGCGCTCGCCGACTGCGACATATTGATTGTCCTCGTCGACCATGACCTGTTCAAATCCATCCCGCTGGAGGAACGCGAGGGCAAGATCGTCTACGACACCCGCGGCCTGTGGCCCGACCAGCCACGGTACGACCCGGGAAACCGCCAAAGGCGGGCGGCCTGAACGGCTGACCCGCCCTGCCCACAGTGCCAAAAACGCCACAATCGTCGGCAATGCTGATCGACAAGCGGACGATCCGGGCTTAGGGCAACGTCGATGAAACTGACCACGCGCATTGTCGAAAAACCATGGGGGCGGCAGGATATTCCGCCTGCCTTTGGTGATTTCGGCGGCAGGCGCATCGGGGAAATCTGGTTTGAGGACCCCGAAGACGCCGACTGCCCGGTGATAATCAAATATCTCTTCACCTCCGAACGATTGTCGATCCAGGTCCATCCGGATGATGCATCCGCACAGGCGGCGGGGTTCGCGCGGGGCAAGGAAGAATGCTGGTTGGTGCTCGACGCGGCGGCTGATGCCGAACTGGGCGTCGGCGTGGCGGCACCAAGTGACGTCGACAGCCTTCGCGCCGCAGCGCTCGATGGGTCAATCGTGGAGATGATCGACTGGCGCCCGGTGGCCCGTGGTGATTTCGTCTATAATGGCGCTGGTACGATTCATGCCATTGGTGCCGGGCTGACCGTCGTCGAAGTGCAACAGAATGTCGATTGTACCTATCGCCTGTACGACTATGGTCGTCCGCGTGAGCTCCATCTCGACGCGGGGCTGGCGGTTGCCCGCACCACGCCGCACCGCGACCCGCGTGATCGCCGGCTGGCCGATCGGCAATCCGTCCAACTGGTCAACGGACCATATTTTGAACTCTGGCATATGGCGGATGATTTGACAGCGGTCGCGCACCTCAACCCTGCAACCATCTATGTGGTGCCCTTGGCCGCGGGATGCCGCGTTGACGGGGCCGACGTGCATTTTGGCGAATGTGCGCGAACCGATGCACTGTCGCGGATCACCCTTTCGCCGCAAAGCCGCGCGCTCCTGTGCTGGCCGGTATGAGCAGCCAGTTCATCACACCGGTCATTTTGTCAGGCGGCTTTGGAACGCGGCTCTGGCCCCTGTCGAGCGCCGAGCGGCCCAAGCAATTCTTGCCGCTGGTCGGCGGTATCAGCATGTTCCGCCAGACGTTGGCGCGGGTCGCCGACCGCACCCGCTTTGCGCCGCCGGTGGTCGTGTGTGGTGCCGACCATGTCAGCCACGTCGGGTCCGATCTGGCGGTCGAGGGCATTGAGGATGCGATGATCATCGTCGAGCCGGCCGCACGCAACACGGCACCGGCAATCGCGCTCGCCGCGATTGCGGCGGGGGGCGACGCGACCGCCATGCTGATCATGCCGTCGGACCATGTGATGACCCGGCCGGCCGCCTTTGTGGCGGCGGTGGAGACGGCGCTGCCCGCAGTTGCTGGCGGCGCGCTCGCGACGTTCGGCATCACGCCGACCGGGCCGGAAACCGGCTATGGCTATATTGCCGTCGGCAACCCGGTCGACGACGCTGACGGCAAAGCATCCTATGTCGACCGCTTCGTCGAAAAGCCTGATCTGCCCACCGCGACTGCGATGATCGCGTCGGGAAACCACCTCTGGAACGCAGGCATCTTCCTGATGCGGGCGGACCGGTATCTGGGGGAAATAGAGCGGCACGCCCCCGATATCGCGGCGGCCAGCGCATCCGCCATGGCCAACGCGCGGACCGAGGGGCACTGTGTGCACCCCGATGGCGACGCCTTTTCCGCGTCACCCAAGGACTCGATCGACTATGCGGTGATGGAAAAGGCCGACAATGTTGTTGTGGTTGCCGTTGATGCCGGCTGGTCCGACGTCGGCAGCTGGAGCGCATTGTTCGACCTATGGCCGCGCGACGGCGCGGGCAATGCCGTGGTCGGCCATGTGCAGGCCATCGACAGCAGCGGCAACCTGGTGCGGACCGACGATGGCCGCCGGGTGGCAATGCTCGGCGTCCATGACCTGGTGGTCATCGCCCAGGGTGACGACATATTGATCATCCCGCGCAGCCGCGCGCAGGAGGTCAAACGCCTGATCGAAGGCGGTTGACGGCCCCTGCCTTGCACTGACGGGACGCGACGCCCATATCCGCCGCATGACCCAGTCACAGCCTTCTTCGCCCTGGCACGGCACCACCATATTGTCCGCCCGTACACCGCAGCGCGTCGTCATTATCGGCGATGGCCAGGTGTCGATGGGCAACACCGTCATGAAACCCAATGCGCGAAAGGTGCGCCGCATCCATGACGGCAGCGTCATTGCCGGTTTTGCTGGCGCCACTGCCGATGCGTTCACCCTGTTCGAGCGTTTGGAACGCAAGCTCGAGGCCCATAACGGCCAGTTGATGCGCGCCGCCGTCGAACTGGCCAAAGATTGGCGGACCGACAAATATCTCCGCAATCTGGAGGCTATGATGATCGTCGCCGATAAGGATGTCACGCTGGTTCTGACGGGCAATGGCGACGTGCTGGAACCGGCGCATGGAGTCTGTGCCATCGGATCGGGCGGCAATTTCGCGCTGTCTGCGGCCCGTGCGCTGGTCGACTATGAACCGGACGCCGAAACTTTGGCCCGCCGCGCCATGGCCATCGCCGCCGACATCTGTGTTTTCACCAATGATCAGGTCACGTTGGAAGCCATCGACATCGCATGACACGATGGATGCCCGACCGCGCATTTGACCACAGGATTTCTCGCAACCATGAATGCTGAATTGACTCCAAAGGCGATCGTCGCCGCGCTTGATGAACATATTATCGGACAAGACGCGGCCAAGCGGGCGGTGGCCGTCGCGCTGCGCAATCGCTGGCGCCGGCAACGGCTGTCCGACGATCTGCGCGATGAGGTCACGCCAAAAAACATCCTGATGATCGGGCCGACCGGATGCGGCAAGACCGAGATTAGCCGCCGTCTGGCAAAGCTCGCCGATGCCCCCTTCGTCAAAGTAGAGGCCACGAAATTTACCGAGGTCGGCTATGTCGGACGCGATGTCGAACAGATCATCCGCGATTTGGTGGAGGAGTCGGTCCGGCTGGAAAAGGACCGTCGCCGTGCCGCAGTGCAGGATGCCGCGACGGCCGCCGCCATGGAAAGATTGCTCGACGCGCTAACCGGCAAGGGAGCGAGCGAGGCGACGCGGGCCAGTTTTCGCCAGCGCTTTGCCGACGGGTCGCTCAATGCTTCCGAAGTCGAAATAGAGGTGACCGACACCCCGCAAATGCCCTTTGAAGTCCCCGGTCAGCCGGGTGGCGTCGGCATGATCAACATTGGCGAAATGCTGGGCAAGGCGCTGGGCAATAACGGGCCGAAAAAGCGGCGCAAGCTCCCCGTCGCAGATGCGTGGAAACGCCTGCTGGAGGAGGAGCAGGACAAGCGCCTCGACCTCGATGATGTCAATCGCGTGGCGTTGATCGATGCCGAGGCGAACGGCATCGTTTTCCTCGATGAGATCGACAAGATTGCCACCAGCGACGTGCGCGGCGGCTCCGTCAGCCGCGAAGGCGTGCAGCGCGACCTGTTGCCGCTGATCGAAGGGGCGACCGTGGCCACCAAATATGGCCCGATCAAAACCGACCATGTCCTGTTCATCGCGTCCGGTGCGTTCCACATCGCCGAACCCAGCGACCTGTTGCCCGAG
>CAZAWL010000024.1:0-14367 GCA_964488705.1 uncultured Sphingopyxis sp. | reverse complement strand
GCGCTACAGGCGTTCCGTCACGGCCATGTGCGCGTCCTCATCGCCACCGACATTGCGGCACGTGGCATCGACGTGTCGGGCGTCAGCCATGTGTTCAACTATGAACTGCCCAATGTCGCCGAACAATATGTCCACCGCATCGGCCGCACCGCGCGTGCCGGCGCCGAAGGGCTGGCGGTGAGTTTCTGCGCGCCGGACGAACGCCCCTATCTGCGCGACATTGAACGGTTGACCCGCGTCAAGCTCGACATCGTGCCGCTGCCCGACAATTTCGTCGCCAGCGTGCGGGCGATGCCAAAGCCCGCGCCAGCGCGGCCGGAGGCCGGGTCACGGCCCGCCCACGGACGCCCGCATGGCAATGGTCAGGGATCGGGCGGTCGCGAAGACGCCCGCGGCGATGCGCCGCGCGCCCGCAATTATAACCGGCGCAAGGGCCCGGTCGGCGCCCATCGCGGTGCGGTCAAACGCGCGGGGTAAAACGCGTCGGCGGTTCAGCGGATCCGCCACGCCCTGAGGTTGGACCCGGCGGGTAACACCACCGGTTCCAGCCAATCCGGGGCGCGTCCGGTCATCAACAGGTCCGCCAGCCCGTCGCCATCGGCGAGCTGGAAATTGCCGGTTTCGTTGGCGCGCGGACAAATGACGATCAGGCTGGCGTGCATCATCCCTGCGCGCGCGGGTGCATCCGCCGGGTCGCCGATATAGGCCATGATGGTCTGCGCCATGACGCGGTTGTTGCGATGATGCCCGGTCGCGGTAACGCTGTGGTGCGTCCGCTGGAGCAGATGCGGCCCGATGTCGAGCGGGGCCATGATGGTCGCGGGCGGCAGGCGGTTCAGCGCGGCGGCACCGGCCGCATCGACGCATGTTTCGGCGTTCAGCGCGCTCGCACCGGCATCGGCGGGGGGCGCGGCTTCGCGCAGCCAAAAGCCGACCGCCGAACCGGCAAAGGGCGGAATGAGTGTGAGGACGGCGAGCGTCGCGACAATCCGCACCGGCGCAGCAGCCAGATTGCGCGCCCAGACCCAGCCATGCAGGATCAGCCAGGCACAGCCCGGCATCGCAAAGACGTGGGCAACCGACGCAGTGCGCAGCACGAACAGCGCCAGTAGCGACGTCCCCGACACTGCCGCCATCAGCGTCAGCCATACGCGGCGCTGCGCCGCATCATCGGCGCGTCGCCAGGCGCACCATGTGCCGGCCAGCCCGACCAGCATCGGCATCAGCGCAAAGGCGAACATCGGCGAAATGTCGGTCCAGATCGGCAGACCTTCGTGCACATTCACATACCAATAGCGCACCACGACAGGGTCGAGCGCAGCAAATGGCCCTGCTGCACAGACCGGTGCAACCGCCAGCAGCGCCGCTGCCGCAGCGACGCCGGCCGCACCCAGCACGGCAAAGCGCGTTAGAGTGATTTCGAGTGAGGTGGAAACACCGAACGACTCGGAAATCGCGGAAGACAAGGGTACTGGACCGCGATTTTGATTCGATCTAAATCGGACACGGTCCAGTGGTCCACCCCGCATCCGGCCGAGCATCGCGATGCCGGCGCTGACGGCAAGCGCCGCTACCACGAGCGCGGCGAGATAGGGCAGCGACAGCGAATCGCACCAGCGTTGCAACACCGCATCGGGGCCGCGCGTCGCCACTTGCAACAACATCGCCATGCCCGCCAGACACACCAGATAGGCCAGCAGGCGACGCCGACAGGCGGCATCACCGGTCCAGGCCCAGGCGATCGCCATGATGGCGCCCATCAGCGCAATCATAGGCAGCCCTTCAAGCGAGATCGCCACGAGCGCCGCACCCGCGACGCCGGCCAGGATGCCCTGACGCGCCGACGCCGGCATGACCACCGCGCCGAGCATCAGCAGCGACAGCAATATCTGCCAGCCATGATGGTCGATGCGCAGCGGCGCGAACTGGAACAGGATGACATAGTCGGTGGCCATCAATGCCACGGCGAGCGCAGCCAGTCGGTTCTGCCCGGTCGCGGAATAGGTGCGGGCCGCCGCCCAGAACAGGGCGCCGAGCAGCAGCAGCGGGACACATGCCGCCATGATGATTTCGGCCAATGCTGTCCCGATCACCGGGCTCAAAAGCGCGATGCCGAGTGCTATCGGCGTATCGACGATACGCGACCAGTGCATCAGCCCGCCACCACCCGCCGGGTTGATGCGGTGTTGGCTGACATCCCACCACCCCTGGCCCGACATCAGGTCGCGCACCTGCACCAGGCGCAGCGCATCATCCGGGTCAACGGTGCGCAGTCCGGGCAGTGACGCCCAATGGGTGGCAAGCAGGACGGCGCAGGCGACGACCCACAGGAGCAGCGCCGCACGGCGCGGACTCAAGCGTTCGAGCCAGAGCATCAGCGGTCCCGCCATCGCGGCTTACCCGCGAAAAACAATATGACGCCGCAGCAGGTAGGTCGTCTGGAAACTGACGATGATCGCCACCAGCTTGGCCAGTCGCGGGTCAAAGCCCGACGCGTCGCCAATGCCGACAATGGCGGTTGTGATGGCAAGGCCGATCATGGCGGAAACCACAAACAGTGCCTTTTGCCGGGTGCGGTCACTACTGCCGCGGGCCGCTGCGCCGTCGGCAAACACCATGCGGCTGGACACCAGCCAGTGAACGATAATGCCGGTGCAATATCCGGTGGCCGATGCGGCCATCGCGTCCAGCCCGGCGCCGAGCAGGATCAGAAACAGTCCGGCGTCCGTCGCCAGCGCCACGATGCTGGCAATGCCATAGCGCAGCAACCGGGCATTGGCACCGACCAGGCCGTGCCAGCGCGCGATCGCCCGACCGCCGACCGCCTCGCCATCCGCCATTGGCTCAGGCCGCCTTGGCGACGCGGCCAGGAACGTCGCGGACCGACGCCAGCGCCGCCTGTTCGCCCTCGCTGCCGCTTTCGTGATATTCGGCATCCTCGTTGACGCCCCAAATGTCATAGACGCGTTCGCCAGCGACAATGTTGCGCACTGTCAGCATCGCGGTCATCATCGCATGATCCTGATTATTATAGCGGTGCATGCCGTTGCGGCCGACCATGTGCAGTGTCGGGTAACGCAGTTCCAGTTCGGCGCGCATGGTTTCGACATTGGCTGCATAATCGTCGTCATAGACGGGATAGGCTTTCTCCTGACGCACCACCGCACCGCCGACGACATCTTCGGCCCGGGTCAGACCCAATATGGCCAGTTCGTCGGTTGCCAGCTTGATCAGGTCGGCGTCGCTCGACGCCCACAAACCATCGCCTTCAAAGCAGAAATATTCGAGCCCGACGCACGCAAGGCTGGGGTCGGGTACCATTTCTGGTGACCAGCTGCGGAAATTTTGGACCCGCCCGACCTTTACCTTGCTGTCGTGGATATAGATCCAGTTGTCGGGGAACAGATCCTCCGACCGGATCATCAGCGCCACGGTCAGGAAATCGCGATATTTGAGTTGCGGCGCGGCCGTCAGCGCACAGGCCGGCAGCGGGTGGATACGCGCCGCCAGTTCGCGCATCGGCGCGGAGGAAATGACATGCGCGGCGTTAATGACGACATCCTGACCGTCGGCATTGGTCGCGGTCAGTTTCCAGCGGCCGGTCCGTTGATCCTGCGTCACCTGCTTAAAGCTGTGGCCCATCAGCACATGGTTGCCGCCAGCAACGACATGGTCACGCGCGGCTTCCCACATCATCCCCGGGCCCTGCCGCGGATAACGGAAGGTTTCGAGCAGCGTCTTGGTTTCCATGCCGTCATTGGGTTTCTTGTTGAGGCCGAGGCTGCGCTTTAGCCCGTCGAGGACGGCCGCACCCAAACTCAGCCCCTTGATACGCTGTGCCGCCCAGTCGGCCGACATTTCGTCACACGGCATGCCCCATACCTTTTCGGTATAGGTCTTGAAAAAGATCGAATAGAGTTTCCATCCGAACTGGTTGACCGTCCAGTCTTCGAAACTGCGGACCTTTGTGTTCGGAAAGACTTTCGCCTTGGCATAGCTGATCATGCACAGGGTCGAGCGCACGATGCCCAGGTTGAACAGCGCCTCGAACGCGCGCAGCGGATAGCTGTAAAATTTGCCCTCATAATAGATGCGGCTCATGCGCGGGCGCTGGATGAAATCATCGGGCAGAATCTCGTTCCACAGGTCGACGACTTCCTTTGACTTTGAGAAAAAGCGGTGGCCGCCAATGTCAAAGCGAAAGCCTTCATGCTGCACCGTGCGGCTGATCCCACCGACATAGGTGGCGTCTTTTTCGATGACGGTGACCTTGTACCCCTGTTTGGTGAGCAAATAGGCGGCGGTCAGGCCGGCGGGACCCGCGCCAATGATTGCAACATCCGCTGTGGTCGGTGCATGTGCCATGAAATGCTATACTCCCTGTTCAGCCTGTGGGGCTGCGCAGCCGGAATGAAGCAAGGGTGATAAAAATTGGTTAACGCGCTGGTAGGACGTTGGCCGGGGCAGCGAAATTTACGGCCTGAAGGCGACGAAAAACAGCAGCCCGCGTTCGGGGCAATCCAGCACCAGCAACCATTGCCAGTCGCGATAACCGCTGGCGTCGCGGATATCGGGCGCGTCGCAGGCCGTGTCCCACCAGATGAAGCCATGCGACTGACGAAAATTCGCAAATTGTTCCGGCGTCATCGCGGCGCGGCGCAGCGCTACGTCGAGCATCCTCTGCCGGTCGCGCGGCCCCGCTTCCATCCGCATATAGATCCACCGGTCCGACCAGATGCCGAAATCGTCCGACAGCATCTGATCCTCGCGCATGTCGGGGGTGAAACCCCACACTTCGCGGAACAGGGCGGCATCGTCCCTTTGCAACAGTGCGCCAGCGCCAACCAGGAGCATCAGTGCCAGCACCGGCAGCGCGGCACAGCCAAAGGGCAAGGCCGCCAGCCCCAGCCATTGCAGCGGGCGTCTGGGTCGCCGGATCAGGGCGATGACGATGGCGACTACCGCCGTCCCGACAAAGATGAGGCCGAGCAGCGGAATGAACCATAATGTCCACATCAACCTCGGCCCCTGTCAGTCCGCCATCAATGCCTGAAATGGCGCATCCCGGTAAACACCATGGCGAGGCCCGCATCATCCGCCGCGGCGATGACTTCGTCGTCGCGCATCGAGCCGCCGGGCTGGATGACCATCGTTGCCCCGGCCTCTACCGCCGCGAGCAGTCCGTCGGCAAAGGGGAAGAAGGCATCTGACGCGACTGCGCTGCCGATGGTTTTTGCCTGGTCCCAGCTCAAGGTTTCCGCCGCCTCCTGCGCCTTGGTCGCCGCGATGCGGGCACTGTCGCGCCGGTTCATCTGCCCGGCGCCGATGCCCGCCGTCACGCCATCCTTGGCATAGACGATGGCGTTGGATTTGACATGCTTGGCCACTGTCCAGGCGAACAGCGCGTCGGCGATTTCCTGTTCGCTGGGCTGCCGCTTTGTCACGACCGTCAGGTCGTCGCGGCTGATGCGGCCATTGTCGCGGCTCTGCACCAGCCAGCCGCCGGTGATCGTTTTCATGGTCAGCCCGCCGCGTGCCGGGTCCGGCAATTCGCCGGTCAGCAACAGCCGCAGATTTTTCTTTTTCGCGAAAATGGCACGGGCGTCGTCATCGGCATCCGGCGCAACCACGACTTCGGTAAATATCTGCGTAATCGCCTCTGCCGTCGCCCCGTCGATCATCCCATTAAGCGCGATGATGCCGCCAAAGGCCGACACGCTGTCGCATTCGAACGCCGACTGATAGGCCTCGGCGAGCGTCGCCCCCCTCGCCACGCCGCAAGGGTTCGCGTGTTTGACGATGACACAGGCCGGGCCGCCGTCGCGAAATTCGCTGACAAGGTCGAGCGCGGCATCGGCGTCGTTGAGGTTGTTGTAGGACAGCTCCTTGCCCTGAACCTGTACCGCCTGACCAATGCCCCGCCCATGCGGCCCGGCCGGCCGGTAAAAGGCCGCCGCTTGATGCGGGTTTTCGCCATAGCGAAGCACGCTCGGCGCTTCGAGAATGGCGGGCAATGTCGCGGGAAACAACTGTGCCTGGTCGGCAAAGCCGAACCAGCTGGCGATCATGCCGTCATAGGTCGCGGTGTGGGCAAAGGCCTTTGCCGCGAGCAGCTTGCGAAAGTCGAGGTCGGTCGATCCATCGCCATCGCTGCAGCTGGCAATGATCGCGGCATAGTCGGCAGGGTCGGTGACGATGGCGACATGGGCATGGTTCTTGGCCGCGCTGCGCACCATGGCGGGACCACCAATGTCGATATTTTCGATAATTTCGTCGCGGGCCGCACCGCGCATCACCGTCTGCAAAAAGGGATAGAGGTTGATGACGGCGAGGTCGATCGCGCCGATGCCGTGCGCCTCCATTGCCGCAACATGCGTGTCGTCATCGCGCACGGCGAGCAGGCCACCATGGACCATCGGGTGCAGCGTTTTGACGCGACCGTCCATCATTTCGGGAAAGCCGGTGAGGTCGCTGACGTCGCGCACGGCCAGCCCGGCGTCACGCAGTGCCGACGCGGTGCCACCGGTCGACACCAGTTCCACCCCGCGCGCAGCCAGCGCACGCGCCAGTTCGACGACGCCGCTCTTGTCGGAGACGGACAGCAAGGCACGGCGGATGGTCACGCGGTCGGTCACGACAGGCTCCTCAACAAAAAACGGGTTCAGCCGATATGCTTGAGCAGCCAGCCGACGCTCGCTCCGCCCGCGGGGGCCGAGCCGGTCAGTTCCAGCTGAAATGTCGGGGTCGGCCGGCCATTGCCATCGACCCAGAGGCTTTCGTCGATCCGCATCTTTGCCCCGGCACAGCGCAATTGCCATAATGCGCCGCCGGTGAGCCGCAGCAGCGCCGCCTGACCGTCGGCCGTCATGCTGGGTTCGACATCGACGCCGAGATGAAAGCGGATGCTGAATGGCACAACATCGCTGCGACGCCGCCGCCCCAGCGGCAGCAACATATCCTCACCGCGCAATTCGCGCCCACTATCGGACAGGATCAGCAAACGCCGATGGACGAGGCCGAGCCGTTTGACATAGCCGTCATGGCTAAGTTCGAGGCGTGTGGCACCGCCGCTGTCATGGGCGATTTCGCGACGGTCGATTTCGACCTCCGTCACGCCGCGACCCAATGTGCCGTCGGGCAGGATGGCGGTGGAATTGAGATCGCCCAGCGTCAGCGTCGAATGGGCAGCCGTGGTACGCAGCGCGGCGGCCAGCTCCTGCGGGATCAACGCGCCCGCCAACGCAGCGCCGCCGCAATTGACGATGATGCGGTGCGGACCATCCGAAAATTCGATCGCCAGCGTGGAGGCGCACCCCGCATCGGTCGCCCGTGCCACCGGCGGCGGTGCAGCATCGACCTGCAACAGAGCGCGCCCCGCAACCAGCCGTTGATAGCCCCAGTCGCGCGCCTGGCGCAGCGGACGCGCCCGAATGCCCGACGCCGCGACGACGGAGGCCACGGTATCGGCGTGGGTGGCGGCGCTGCCCTGCCAGCTACCCAGACCGCCATCGCCATGGGTCAGCGCGGTCAGCGCGGGGACGGCCACGGACAATGTTTCGCCGATCCACGGCGGCGGCTCCACCTGGCGCAGGGCATAGACGCGGTTCAGCATCGACAGCACCGCAATGGCATCCGCCTGTTGCGCCGGGGCGCGGCTGATGGTGCCGCCGTCGGCGTAAAAGCAATTGAGCAGCGCACGGCGCAAGCCGCCTTCGCCAAAGGCCCTGCGTGGTTCGCCGCCCGGCAGCGACAGGCCGGCAGCGACAACCCCCGCCCATGCCACCAGCCGGGGCACGCCGCTGCGCACACTGTCGGCCGTGCGGTCGAGGTGGCGGGCCATGCGGGCGATGCCGTTGAGCACGCGGGACCGGTGGATGTGGTTGCCGGTCGACAATAATAGCGGCGCATAGGCGAGCCAGAACAGGATGCGCCACCCGACATTGTCGGGTCGCCAGGCCGGTTCGGCGATGCGTTCGTCGTGCGCATCGAGCCAGCGTTGCTGCAACCCCTCGGCAATCGGCGCAATGTCGTGGCGCTCGCCAGCGGCAGCGAGGTCGCGCAGCCAGGCAAAGCTGTGAATATAATCGGCAAAGGGCTCGGCCAGCTGCATCGCCGCGAAATCGAGCGTCGCGGTCGGCTGTTTCAGCCCGCGAAACAGGAAATGGCCGGCGCGGATCGCCTTGCCCGCCATCGGGTCTCCGGGAATGGGGTCGTCGGGCACGCCGAGCAGTTGCAGCGGAAAGCGGCCGCGCAGGCGCAGCGCATGCAGCGGTGTGCGCCATGTCAGCCGGTAAAATCGCGCCGCGATGCGGTCGGCGAGGCTTGCGCCCCGATCATCGGTGAGGCGGATCAGCCGACGTCCGCTCTCGATGCTGTCGGGGGCGTCGCCATGGTTGGGCTCGGCAGGGACGATCGGCCCCTGTTCTGCCGGGCTGATCGCGCCACGGCGCGGCGCGGCGGGAACGTCGCCGTCATCGGCGGCGTTGCGGCCCAGCGCCGCGACATCGCCGGCCTCTGGTCCAACATCAACCATCAAGGTCGCAAGGCCGCGATATTGGCGGCATAATGCGCTGCGCCGCCCTTAAAGCTGGCGGAGCCTGCCACCAGAACATCCGCACCCGCGTCGATGCACAGGGGCGCCGTCGTCGCATCGACGCCGCCGTCAACCTCCAGCCTGATATCGCGCCCGCTTTTGTCGATCATGCTGCGGATCGCGGCAATCTTGCGCAACTGGCTGGTGATAAAGCTCTGCCCGCCAAAGCCGGGATTGACGCTCATGACGAGGACGAGGTCAACCTCGTCGATCAGATAATCGAGCATCTTGGCCGGTGTCGCGGGATTCAGCACGACGCCGGCCTGTTTGCCCAGCGCCTTGATCGACTGCACGGTGCGGTGGGCATGTGGCCCTGCCTCAGGGTGAAAGGAAATGATGTCCGCGCCCGCCTCGGCAAAGGCCTCCAGATAGGAATCGACCGGCGAAATCATCAGATGGACGTCAAACGGCTTGGCGCTGTGCGGGCGCAGTGCCTTTACCACGGCCGGTCCGATGGTGATGTTGGGCACAAAATGCCCGTCCATGACATCGACATGGATCCAGTCGGCCCCGGCGGCATCAATCGCGCGCACTTCCTCACCCAGACGCGCAAAATCGGCGGACAGGATGGATGGCGCAATGCGGATGGGTCGGGCGTCAGACATGGCTGACCCCAGCCTCTAGCGACTGTGCGAATCGCGGGCAACAGCGATTGCGCCCTGTCGGCTATGGCGCCGCCTGTGGGGCCGGCTATGGCGTCGGTTATGGGGCCGGCTATGGCGTACGCCGGGTGCGCTTTATCGTGATGCCGATGAACATCGCGGTCAGCGCCACGACCATGGCGATCGTACCGCCGGTGGACAGGCCGCCGCGTGCGCCAAGCATTTCCACGCCGATCAGCGCTATGCCGAATGCGGCGATCAGCGCGTGCGCCTGCCACCGCACCGGGCGGGCACACAACGCCCCGCTACGCCGTTCAAACCATGGCTGTTTGCCAAAAAACAGGTGCAGCATCGCTCATCCTCCTCTTTCATGTGACGCAGGATATTGCCGTCCGCGGACCGGACAGCGTCATCGCCGGGGCGAGTGTCCTGTGCCGCCGTCGCGCTGCGCCAAAAACGCCTCGACATCGATGACCTCGCTGCGCGCCAGCATCCAGCGGATGCCGCCAACCGTCCAGATTGCCGTCACCAACAGATAGACGGTCAGTATGGCGACCAGCTTTATCCCCGTTGGTTCGTCCGCCATGGCCCAGACGAACAGACCCGTTGGCGGAGCGAGCAGCAGCATCCAGATGATCGTCGCGCGCCAGCCGGCGGCGTTGCGCGGCACGATCTTCAAGCCCCAGCGGCCCTGACGGTACGCGATAAAGTCTTTGCCGACATCACTCATAGCCTGACCCTTCCTTCATCTCCGATGGCGGGCGGCCGCGCTTTGGCCGCTCGCTGACCTCTACCTTGACGCCGCGCCGGGCCAGAGCCTCCCGCAGCAACACCTCTATCTGGGCGTTTGCGCTGCGGAAATCGGCCGCCGCCGTCCGCTCGACCGCCGCGTGGAGCGCGGGGTCGAGCCGCAACGGAAAGGCTTTTTTTGTCGGCACGGGCATTGCGGTGTCCGGTCAATAGAGCGAACCGGCATTGACGACCGGCTGTGTGTCGCGTTCGCCGCACAACACGACCATCAGGTTCGATACCATCGCCGCCTTGCGTTCATCATCGAGGTGGACGACGTCCTTTTCGCTCAACTGGGTCAGCGCCATTTCGACCATGGTGACCGCGCCTTCGACCAGCTTTTTGCGCGCGGCAATCACCGCTTCGGCCTGTTGCCGCCGCAGCATCGCACCCGCAATTTCCGGGGCATAGGCGAGGTGCGTCAGCCCGCATTCGTCGACCGTGATGCCGGCCACCGCCAGCCGTTCGATCAGCGCCTTGCGCAATTCCTCGCCCACCTCGTCATGGTTGCCGCGCAGCGTGACCTCCTGATGTTCGATATCGTCATAGGGGTAGCGCGAACCAATGGACCGCACCGCCGCCTCGATCTGTGCCATCACGAATGTCTTGTAATCATCGACATCGAACAGCGCCTGCGCGGTGTCGGTGACACGCCAGACAACCTGGGCCGCCATTTCGATGGGGTTACCGCGCAAGTCATTGACCTTGATCTTGTCGGAAATCACGTTGTTGGCACGCACCGCAATCTTTTTTCGCGACAGCCATGGCACGACCCAGCGCAGCCCCGCCGTCCGGTCAGTACCCTTATAACTGCCAAACAGCTGGATTGCCGCAGCTTCATTGGGGTTGATCAGGTAAAAGCCGCACAGGACCAGCGTGCCGACCAGCGCGGAGCCGATCAGCAGCCCCCATTTCCAGCCAACCTCCGGACCCGACAGGTTGGATATGGTGGCCCAAACCGCCAGCACCAGCAGCGCCAGCCAGACAAGCAGCATCAGATAGCCGCTTTGCGTTGCCGCCGGGACCTCACGCGTCCGGTTGAGAGCGGGGCTAACATGCGAATCAGTCATCGGTTGTCACTCCATAAATGATGATATCATATTTATATCGTTGAATGGGGCAGTCAACCGCAATCGGCACGGTCCGGCAACGGGCGGCGCGGGCATAGAAAAACCCCGCAGAAACACTGAGTTCCCGCGGGGTCGTCCGGTCGCTAAATTGGCTAGCCAGCCGCTGGTTATTCGGTGGGGAAGCCCCGCTTCCGCAGCAACGCGCCGACGTCGGGGTCGCGCCCGCGAAACGCGCGATACGCGGCTGCCCGGTCGGTTTCATTGCCGGTGGACAACAACACGGTGCGGAACCGGTCGGCGACCGTCCGGTCCCACGGGCCGCCCGCTTCGGTAAAGGCTGCCCAGGTGTCGGCGTCCATCGTTTCGGACCAGAGATAGCTGTAATAGCCCGCCGAATAGGCGTCGGAGCTGAACAGGTGGCCGAATTGCGGCAGGCGGTGCCGCATCACGATTTCGCGCGGCATGCCGAGGTCCGCCAGCGCCTGGCGTTCGAACGCGGCAATGTCGGTCACCGGCGTCGAGCGGTTGTGCAATTGCATGTCGAGGATCGCGCTGGCCAGATATTCAACCGTGGCAAAGCCCTGATTGAATTTTTCCGACGCGGCAATCTTGTCGAGCAAAGCCTGCGGCATCGGCGCCCCGGTCTGCCAATGGGTGGCGAACCGGCTGAGCACTTCGGGCGTCATCAACCAGTTTTCGTTCACCTGGCTGGGATATTCGACAAAGTCGCGCGGCACCCCGGCAAGGTCGGGGTAGGTCACGTCCTGTAACAGATAGTGGATGCCGTGGCCAAATTCGTGGAACAGCGTGCTGGCATCGTCGAGGCTGATCAGCGTCGGCGCGCCATTGGCCCCGCGCGTGAAGTTGTTGTTGTTCGACGCGATGACGGTGGATGCGGGCGCCAGCCGTTGCTGGTCGCGATAGGTCGTCATCCATGCACCCGACCGTTTGCCGTCACGGGCGAAATTGTCGAGGTAAAAGACACCGACATGCGCGCCGGTCCGCTTGTTGGTCACCTCGAACGTCCGCACCGCCGGGTCGAACACCGAAATGCTGCCGGTGGTGTCGCGGAATTCCAGATCGTACAGCTGTCCGGCGGCCCAGAACATGCCCTGCACCAGATTGTCGAGCTGGAGGTATGGCTTCACCTCTTCTTCGGACAGGTCATAGCGCGCCTTGCGCACTTTTTCGGCATAATAGCGATAGTCCCACGGTTCGATGGTGATGCGCGGCGTGCCGTTTGTCCGCGCCTCGGCATCGGCGATCGCCTGCATGTCGGCGACTTCTTCGCGCACACGGGCCACGGCCGGCCGCCATACGCGCATCATCAGGTCCATCGCCCGGTCGGGGTCGCGCGCCATTGTGTCCTGCATGCGATAGACGGCGTGGTTGGCAAAGCCGAGCAGCTGAGCCCGTTGCTGCCGCAGCGTCAGGATGCGGGCGATGGTCGGCCCGGTATTGTTGGCACCGGGGTTGTCGCCGCGACTGGTAAAGGCGCGCCACACCCGTTCACGCAACGCACGATTGTGGGCGAACTGCAGCACCGGCTGGGCGGAGGAACGCGTATTCTTGATCGCCCACTGGCCGGGGTGTCCCGCGGCTGTCGCCGCCGCTGCGAGGCTGGCCTTGAACGCGTCATCAAGACCCGCCAGCTCCGCCTCGTTGGTCACCATCGTCAGTTGCGATTCATCGGCAAGCAGCTTGGCCCCAAATTCGGAAAACAGCCCGGCGAGTTCGGTGTTGATCGCCGTCAGCTGTGCCTTTTGTTCGGGGTTGAGGTTGGCACCGTTGCGCACATAATTTTCATAGGCGCGTTCGACGATGCGCATCTGCTGCGCGTTAAGGCCCGCGCTGGCGCGCGTGTCATAAACCGCCTTGTACCGCTGGAACAGCCGGTCATCGAGGCTGATCTCATCGAAAAAGGCGGACAGGCGCGGCTCCCATTCGGCCTCGATTTCCTGCACCCGCGCGTTGGAAAGATTCGACGTCTGCACACCCCAATAGGCATAGAGACGTTCCAGCTTTGCACCGGCGTGCATCATGGCGACATGCACATTTTCAAAGCTTGCCGGGGCCGGATTGTCGCGCACCGCATAGGCTTCGCGCCGATAATCCTCCATCGCCTCGGCAAAGGCGGCGGGAAAATCCTCCACATTCATGCGGTCCCATGCGGGCACGCCGCCGTGCGGCCCGGTCCATTCAGCCGTCAGCGGATTGGCCGACGGTTGCGGCGCGGCGGCCGGTGCAGCTTCGGTCACGGTCGACTGGCCTTGGTTGGTCGCACAGCTGGCGAGCATGGTGGTGCTGGCGAGCAGCAGGGCGATGGGGGTACGCATGATGATGTGGATCCTCTCTCCGCACGGGAAGTGTCACAGCAGCATAGGACAGTCGGGCGAATGGTTGCAACGGTAATCATCCCGCGAACATCGGCTCGCATACCCCCGGCACATCGACGCGAAAGGCAAAGATCCCGCCTGCCAGCGGTTGCGACGACAGCGCCGCCGCATCGAGCCCGGTCGTTGCGCTGGTGACAAAGGCAGTGCGGCCGTCATCCCCGCCAAACGCAATCATCGTCGGGCGTTGCACCGGCAGCCGCACATCCGCCAGCAATTCGCCAGCGGGAGACAGGCGCACGACGCGCCAGCCATCAAACATGGCGACCCAGTAACAGCCCTCGACATCAAAGCTGCCACCGTCCGGGCGGCCCCGCCCCGGCCCGACGCCCGGTTCGAACTGGTGCAGGATGCGCCGGTTGGCCAGCTCGCCGGTCAAGGGGTCGCAATCATAGATGCGAACCGCATGGCTCGGCGTATCGCTGTGCGCAAAGCGCGCCGCGTCCGCCTGCGGACGGGAAAGGCCAGCAAAAAACGCGGCGCCGTTGCATGTCATCATACCGCCCTCGACCGGCGTCAGCACCCCGTTCGCATCGAGCCGATAGAGCGTGGCATCGGCCACATCCTTTGCGCCGTTCATGCTGCCAACCCAGAACCGCCCGGCCGGGTCGGTGCGTCCATCATTCATCCGGTGGTGGACACGCCCCGCGAGCGGCTGGGCGCCAACGGGCACGGCTGCGGCGTCCCAGTCGTCGATCAGCGCGCAACCCGCCTGCATCCCCAGCACCAGCCCACCGCCGCGGCGAAAGGCAAAGCAAGCAACGGGCGCGTCAAAATGCCGCGTTTCCGGCGCGCCTGCGCCGGGCCGCCAACGATGCAGCGTCTGCTGTGCGATATCCACCCAATAGAGTCGCCCCTCGCCGCTGTGCCAGCGGGGCCCTTCACCCAAGGTCGCGCCACAGGCGAGGATAGCGGCTGGT
>CAZAWL010000023.1:0-14485 GCA_964488705.1 uncultured Sphingopyxis sp. | reverse complement strand
GCCCCATGACATGGCCATGCGCGTCGATCAGCCCCGGGAGCAACATCTGACCGCCGCCATCGCGGCGAAAGTCGGGGCGTTCGGGGCGCGGGTCGCCCCGGCGCAGCAATTGTGCCACGCGCCCGTCATCGTCGATGACGAGGCCGGTAAAGCGCACCTCGCGACCATCCGCGTCGAGCGTCAGGCCGTCGACATTGTCGATCAGCGTGTCGGCCATCGCCGGGGTGGCGAGGGCGATTGCGGCCACGGCGGCCAGCAGGTGCAGTTTCACTTGTTGAACCTTTTTATGAGGACGCTGGTGTCCTGTCGCCCGGCCCCCATGGCTTGCAGTTCGGCGTAAAACTGGTCGACCATCGCGGCGACGGGCAGGCTCGCGCCATTGGCCCGCGCTTCTTCGATGGCGAGGCTCAAATCCTTGCGCATCCAGTCGACGGCAAAGCCGAAATCAAATTCGTCATTGACCATGGTGTGCCAGCGGTTGGTCATCTGCCAGCTGCCCGCTGCACCGCCGGAAATCGCCTCGAACACCTTGTCGAGGTCGAGCTTGGCATGTTGCGCAAAGCGCAGCGATTCGGCGAGGCTCTGGATAATGCCGACAAAGGCGATCTGGTTGGCCATCTTGGCCGTCTGGCCGCTGCCGGCGCGGCCGATATGGACGATGCGGCTCGAATAGGCCTGCATCAGCGGGGTCGCCGCCTCCATCGCCTTGGGCTTGCCGCCGCACATGATGGTCAAGGTGCCATTTTCGGCGCCGACCTGTCCGCCGGTGACCGGTGCGTCGACGACCAGCAGGCCGCGCGAATCCGCCTCCACCTGCAACTGGCGGGCGATTTTGGCCGACACTGTGGTGTGGTCGATATAAACGGTGCCGGCGCGCATCGTACGGAATACGCCGTCGCGGCCCATGGTGATCGCCGCCACATCATCGTCGGTGCCGACGCAGGATATGACGGCATCGGCACCCTCTGCGGCGGCGGCAGGGCTTGCGGCCACCGTGCCGCCATGTGCGGCGACCCAATTTTCCGCCTTTGCGGTGCTGCGGTTGAACAGGACCATGTCGTGGCCTGCGGCGATGAGGTGGCGGGCCATATTGCCGCCCATCACCCCGAGTCCGATGAAAGCTATTCTACTCATGCCCAAGGCATAACGGCGGTTTGCGTTGCGCGCCAGATGCGATAGAGCCGCCAGCGACATGACCGCACCCGTCCCACAAGCCGCGTCACGAGCCGGTTCCGCCGCACCGCAGGCCACGCGCCTGTTGAGCCATGCCGATGTTGTTGCCGCAGCCGAGCGGATTGGCGATGCCGTGCTGCATACGCCGACGACGATCAGCCGGACGCTGGGGTCACTGGTCGATGCCGATGTTTACCTGAAGTTCGAAAATCTTCAGTTCACCGCCGCTTACAAGGAACGCGGCGCGCTCAACACATTGCTGCAAATGGACAAGCAGCAGCGCGAACGCGGCGTCATCGCGGCCAGCGCCGGCAACCATGCGCAGGGTCTGGCCTATCATGGTGCGCGGCTCGGCGTGCCGGTGACTATCGTCATGCCGCAGACGACACCGATCGTGAAAGTCTATCAGACGCAGAGCCACGGTGCCGAAATCATCCTGCATGGCGAAAAATATGACGACGCCTATGCCCATGCCCGGTCGCTGGAACGCGAACGCGGCCTCACCTTTGTCCACCCGTTCGACGACCCCAAAATTGCGGCCGGACAGGGCACGGTGGCGCTGGAAATGCTGGCCGACCAGCCGGACATCGATACGCTGATCATCCCGATCGGCGGCGGCGGCCTGTTTTCCGGCATGGGGACGGCCGCCCGCGCCATCAAACCCGATATAAAGCTGATCGGGGTTCAGGCCGAACTCTATCCGTCCATGTACGCCCATTTCAACCATGTCGACATGACGTGTGAGGGCGATACGCTGGCCGAAGGCATCGCGGTGAAGACGCCGGGCGAATTTACCCGCCAGATCGTCTCCAGCCTCGCCGACGACATCGTGCTGGTGGCCGAACGTCACCTTGAACGGGCGGTATCTTTGTTGCTGCAGATCGAAAAGACTGTGGTCGAAGGGGCGGGGGCCGCCGGCTTTGCCGCGTTGCTCGCCCACCCGGAACGGTTTCGCGGGCGCAAGGTCGGCCTAGTGCTGTGCGGCGGCAATATCGACACGCGCCTGCTCGCCAATGTCCTGTTGCGCGATCTGGCACGCTCCGGCCGCCTCGCGCGGCTGCGGATCCGGCTGCAAGACCGGCCGGGCGCGCTGTTCAACGTCATGCGGGTGTTCAACGACCATCAGGTCAACATCGTTGAGATTTATCATCAACGCATTTTCACCACACTGCCTGCCAAGGGACTGATCACCGACATCGAATGTGAAACGCGCGACCGTGGCCATCTCGATGCACTGGTCGCGGACCTCAGAAAAGCGGGCTATCAGGTGACGACGGTCGAACTGGCCTGACGCGCAGCGGGCGGCGTGCAACCTGTCCCGCTTTGACTCAGTTGCACGGTGCGACGTGACACTGTGGTAAATGCGCTTCCACCGAATCATCAGCCTTGCCATAAGCATCCTCAGTGCCCGACACAGGGCAGAGAGCTAGGATAGAGGACTGACGGGCAAGTGACGGCACCATTTCGTTTTCCGCGCTTTTTTGTGACCAGCCCGTCGGCTTGCCCCTATTTGCCCGGACGCAGTGAACGCAAGGTGTTCACCGAACTGAACGGCAGCAACGCGTCGGAACTGAACGACGCGCTGGGTCGCATCGGCTTTCGCCGCAGTCAAAATGTCGCCTACCGCCCCAGCTGCCATGGCTGTGCCGCCTGTGTTTCGGTGCGGGTATGTGCGCGTGAATTTGCGGCTACGGCATCGCAGCGGCGCGTCCTGCGCCAGCATCAGGACCTGATCGTGGAGGCTCGGGCGCCGTGGGCGACGGAGGAACAATTTGCGCTCCTGTCCCGTTACCTCGCCCGCCGCCACCCCAGCGGCGGCATGGCGGATATGAGCGAAGAGGATTTCGCGGCGATGGTTGAACAATCGCCGGTCGAAACCTGTGTCGTCGAATATCGCGAACGCGGCGTCGACGGCCGTCCCGGGCGGCTGGTCGGTGCCTGTCTGACTGACCGGCAGTCGGACGGGTTGTCGATGGTCTATAGTTTTTTCGAAACTGACGACCCGCTGCGTGGCGGCCTCGGAACCTTCATCATCCTCGATCATATCGTTCGCGCGGCGCGCGCCGGGCTGCCCTATGTCTATCTCGGCTACTGGATCGAGGGGTCCGACCGGATGGCCTATAAAACGCGCTTTCGCCCACTGGAACGGCTGGGTCCCGATGGCTGGTCGCCGTTTGAGGCGACGCTCCCCGCGCATAATGCGCGCACGCCGGCCGGCCATGCGGCGGCAGCCGATCAACCCGTCCGCCAGATGGATGTTGCCACGGCATGAAAATCGCCGGGGCGGGCGGTGTTCCCGGTTGACCTTGGCGGCTGTTGCGGGGCATAGTCCGGCACATAATAAAAAAGCTTGGTCGCAATTATCCATGCCTGCTGCGGCGGGCTGGCCCTGTTTGGGCCTGACGGGGGGAATGGGGTTGCCGGCTGCGACAGGCAATGATGCAGGCATGATGGCGTTTTCGGCGCCGGGCGGTGCCGCATGAGCGACATTCTCGAGATTATTATCGTCGGCTCCGGCCCTGCCGGGTTGAGCGCGGCAGGACGCGCGGCGGCGCGGGGCATGCGCTATGTCCTGCTCGAAAAGACGGATCACCTGTCCGACACCATCTACAAATATCAAAAGGGCAAGCACATCATGGCCACGCCGGTGCAGCTGGAGCTGCGATCGGACGTGGATTTTGAGGCGGGCAAGCGCGAAACCATCATCGACCGGTGGGACGAACAGGGCGCAGGGTTCAACGTCGAATATAAGGCCGACGTGACGAGCATCAGCGGCGCAAAGGGCGACTTTACCGTCACCGCTGCCGATGGGCGCAGCTGGAAGGGGCAGACCATCATCTTTGCCATCGGCACCCAGGGTAACCCGAACCGGTTGCAGATACCGGGTGCCGTCCTGCCGCACATCCAATATCAGCTGGATGACCCCGGCGCTTATATCGACGAACATATCACGGTCGTCGGCGGCGGCGACGCGGGCATTGAAAATGCGCTCGGGCTGGCCAACGACGCGGCGCAGGGCAACACCGTCACCATCCTCAACCGCGATGCCGGCTTTATCCGCGCCAAGGGGCCCAACGTCGCCGCCCTGATGGAATTGGCCGGTCTGGGTCGCATTCGCCCGTTGACCGAAACCAGCCCTTCGGCGGTCGAAGAAGGCTATATCACGCTGCAAACCCGCGATGGTGAGGAACGGATTCGGTGCGACCGGGTTATCGCCCGGCTTGGTTCGGCACCGCCGCGCAAATTTGTCGAGGCGTGCGGCATCGAATTTACCGGCCCCGACCGCGAAGCTTTTCCCAAATTGTCGCCGACCTTTGAAACGACGGCACCCGGCATCTTTGTCATTGGCGCACTCGCCGGATATCCGCTGATCAAGCACTGCATGAATCAGGGCTATGATGTCGTCGAGTTCATTGCCGGCAATACCGACCTCAAGCCGGTCGACGAAAAATTACTGGCGGAGCTGTTCGCGCCGCTGCCGGGCAACAAGGGTGTCGACCATTGGCTCGACTTTATCGGCAGCCGGGTCAAAATCTTCGAAGAGGTGTCGCCGCTGCAATTGCGGGAATTCATGCTCGATTCCGAAGTGCGCACCTATCGCGACGGCGAAATCGTGTTCGAACGCAACGACCCCGGGTCGTCGCTGTTCGCCATTGCCGACGGCGGTGTGCTGGTGGAGGTGAGCGCCACCGATTCCAGCATCACCGTGCCCATCGACACCGGTACGATTTTCGGGGAGGTCGGCCTTATTTCCGGGCGGCGTCGCGGTGCCACCATTCGGGCGCGCGGCGATACCATCCTCGTCGAAATGTCGCGTCAGGCAGCGCTAAAATTGATGGCGTCGGTGCCGGGGGCAAAGCGCGCCATCACGCGCATTTCGCTCGAACGCCAGTTGATGCAGATTTTCGGCGGCGGGTTGACACCGGCGGACCTCACCGAAGCGCTCGATACGGCTGAAATCGAAACGGTGCCAGCGGGCAAACATGTCATTACCGAAGGTGATGAGGGCGATGACATCTACATCGTCCGCCAGGGTTCGATGGTCGTCGAAAAACAGATTGGCGGCAAACCCGTCTTTCTTTCTTACCTGCCCGCCGGATCCTATGTCGGCGAAATGGCGGTCATCGCCGGGGGTAAGCGCACGGCCACGGTCAAGGCGGCGATCAAGTCCGAAGTGGTCAAGGTGTCGGGCGCGGCGTTCCGCAAGATATTGGAAGCCAAACCGGCGGTGCGTGACCAGGCGCGGCGTGAAATGGCGTCGCGGCAGGACCTCAACAGCTTTATCGAGGGGCGCAAGGCGAGCTTTTCCAGCGCTGTCGAACTTTATTCCGAAACGGCCAAGTTTCTGGTCGACAAGGGGATTGGTGAGGCGACCGACGTCTTGCTGATCGACGAAACATTGTGCGTCGGCTGCGACAATTGCGAAAAGGCGTGCGCCGACAGCCACGAAGGATTGTCGCGGCTCGACCGCGAAGCGGGCGCGACCTTTGCCCACATCCACGTGCCGACGAGTTGCCGCCACTGCGAACACCCGCATTGCATGTCCGACTGTCCGCCCAACGCCATTCACCGCGGCCCGGACGGTGAAGTGTTCATCGACGACACCTGTATCGGCTGCGGCAATTGCCAGCGTTACTGCCCCTATGGCGTTATCCGCATGGATGCGGTTCCGCCCAAGAAACCGGGCCTGTTGTCCTGGCTGTTCATCGGGCGGGGGCCGGGGCCGGGCGAACCCAGCAAGAAATGGGCAAAGAAACATACGCCTCCGGGCACCGAAACGCCGAAAAAGGCGATCAAGTGCGACATGTGTTCGGGCATTTCCGGCGGTCCGGCCTGTGTCCGCGCCTGCCCCACCGGGGCGGCCATCCGCGTGTCGCCTGAGGCGTTTCTGACGGTCGCCCGCCTGACGCAGGATGATGACTGATGGCTAGCCGGGCACGACGTAAGGGCGCAGCACAGGGGGAGCGCGAACGCGAAAACCTGCATGTCGGGTTTCTCGCGCATGACGGTTTCTGGTGGCTGAAGGTCGCGGCGATCATCTGTGCCGTCGCCATCGTCAGCTATCTGATGATCGACGTCACGCCGCGCCATAATGGCGGCAGCTGGTACGGCTATACGCTGGGTACCATTGGTGCGTTGCTGATCCTGTGGCTGACCATGCTCGGCATCCGCAAACGGGCGATGACGCGCGGGGCCTGGTCGCTAAAGGCGTGGACCTCCGCCCATGTCTATCTCGGCCTGTCGCTGGTGGTCATCGGGACATTGCACAGCGGCTTTCAACTGGGCTGGAATGTCCACACGCTGGCCTGGGCGCTGATGATGCTGGTCATCGCATCGGGGATATGGGGCATCACCGCCTATGGTACCTTGCCATCGGCGCTGTCCAATAATCGCGACGAACGAACGCAGGCGCAGATGCTCGACGACATCCGTTCGCTCGACAGCCAGTTGCACGATGCCGCGCAGCCCTTGTCACCCGCCGATGCGGCGATCGTGCGCACGTCGCTCGATCAGGATCCATTTGCCGGCAACTTGTGGTCGCGGCTGACGGGGCGGTACGCCAGCTGTGCGACGGCCAGTGCGCTCGAACAGGTCCGGCGGCACACCGGACATAAGCCCGATGTCGGTGATGATCCGATGGAACGGGTCGATGCCCTTCTGTCGCGCAAGGTCGCGGCGCTCGGGCGGCTCAGGCGGCACCTGAAGTTGAAGGCGCTGCTCGAAGTGTGGCTCTATGTCCATGTGCCGATGACGTTCGCCCTGATTGCCGCGCTCAGCGCGCATATCATCAGCGTATTTTTCTACTGGTGAGGGCGGCGAGATGAGCTTTACGATCCGCAAAATCGCAATCACCGCCGATGGCCGGGAAATTGTCCGTGCCACGACCGTCGATGCGACGCAGATCGGCATCGGGCGCGACGCCGCAAACGCCGTCCACCTCGCCGACCTTGCGGTCAATCCGCAGCATGCGACGATCACGTCCAACGATGGCCGTCATGTCGAAGTAGTGGCGACGTCGGGTCTGGGCTTTGGCTGGGACGGGCGCACCGTCACTACGGCCAATATCGATGCCGGCGACGGCGCGGAACTGCGCTTTGGCGGGCATCGCATCCGCGTCACCATCGATACCGATGCGAGCGTGCCACGGGTCGCGCTGACCATATTGCGTACCGACGAACTCAGCCATAGCGCGCTCGACCGGGATGAGGCGCAGGCATTCTCGCTGCGTGGGCTCCTCCCCGGACGGCGCATTTCGGCGTGGGTATTTGCGGTGTTCATGCTGGTGGCATTTCTCGCCGCGCCGATCTGGGCCTATATGACCTGGCGCGGGGTGGAGGAACGGCCCGCCTCTTTCCACGCTGACAGCATCTGGACATCCGGCCCGCTCAGCTCGGCGCATGCCAGCCTCGGCGATAATTGCCAGTCGTGCCATACCGATGCCTTTGTTGCGGTCACCGACGACAGTTGCAAAAGCTGTCATGACGACGCCCATGACCATGCCCCGATGGAACGCCAGCTGGTGGCACGCGGTGACCCCGGCGCTTGGCGATCCGCGCTCATCCGCGTCGGCCTGATGTTCAACCGGCCGCAGGGGCGCTGCGTCGAATGTCATACCGAACATGAAGGCGAAGGGCCGATGCAGCCCACGGCGCAGCAATTTTGCAGCGATTGCCATAGCGGCATGTCGACGCGGCTGACCGACACGCGCATCGGTAACGCCGGCGACTTCGGGACCGAACACCCCCAATTCCGCCCGCGGGTACAGGTTGTGCCCGGCGCGACGCCGCGTTTTGAACGCGTCACGCTCAGCGCCGACACGGTTGACAATAACGGGCTGAAATTCCCGCATAACACCCACCTGCTGCAAAATGGCGGTGTCGCCCGCATGGCGCGCAACCTCCGGCTCAATGCGTCGGGGCAGAGCGGCCTCGACTGTGCCAATTGCCACCGGCCGACCGCGGACAAGGTACGGTTCGAACCGGTGGATATGGAACGCGATTGCCAGTCCTGCCACAGCCTCGCGCTCGAATCGGTGGGCGGTGTCACCCGCACGCTGCGCCATGGCCAGCCGCAACAGGTGATTGCTGACCTCTATGCCTTTTACCGGTCGACCCCGCCGACGCGCCCGCTCAGCCTGGGTGGCATGGCCCGCCGCCGTCCCGGCGAATATGCCGAAGGGCAGACCTACAACATCTTTTTCCGCGAAACGGCGGTGCGCCCTTCGCGTGCCGACGATGCGGTCCGGGCGGTGTTTTCGCGCGGCGGCGCCTGTTATGATTGCCACACCATCTATGCCCCCGGTGCTGGCAGCAACAATTGGCGCGTCCTGCCCGTCAACCAGACGGACCGTTATCTGAACCATGGCTGGTTCGACCACCGCCCGCATGATGCGGCGGGGATGCGCAGTCAGGTTCGCGCCGGCGAAAATAGCTGTTCCTATTGTCACGCAGCCAATGATTCACGGGCCGCGACACAGTTGCTGATTCCCGAAATCCGGGTCTGCCGTGATTGCCATGGCGGCGAAAATAGCGGGGAAGAGGTCGAATCCTCCTGCGCCAGCTGCCATGAATATCATCAGGGTCCGCGTGCCGGTGCGCCGTGGCGGCCGAGTTCGGACCGTGACCGCCGCCGCCGAGTGACCACCGTCACAGACCAGATATTGGCGCGTCTCTAGCGTGGATAGATAGTCGCACGAATCGAGGATGTGCCAATGCTGCTGGCCCAGATCACCGATATCCACATCGGGTTTGATTCTGGGAATCCCGATGAATTCAACCGCCAACGGCTCGATCAGGTGTTGTCACGGCTGAGCGATGGTCCGAACCGGCCCGATATCATCCTCGCTACCGGCGATCTGACCGACCGGGGTGACATCGACAGCTATCGGCGTCTGGCGGATGCGCTTGCCGCGGCACCGGCACCCGTCCTGCCCTGTGTCGGCAATCATGATTTGCGCGACGAATTTCATACGGTCTTCCCCGGTTTTTCCGACGACAACGGCTTCATCCAGTATGATCGGCTGTTCGACCAGTTCCGGTTGCTGGTCATCGATACGCTGGAGGAGGGGCGGCACGGCGGCGCCTTTTGCGAACAGCGGGCCGACTGGTTGCGTGACCAACTGACCCGCCATCGGGATGTGCCGACCTATATCGTCATGCACCACCCGCCGTTTGATTCGGGCATCGAATGGATGACCACCGATCCGCTCGAACCCTGGGTGGCGCGCTTTGTCGATGCGCTGGACGGGGCGGATCAGGTGCGCGGCCTTATCTGCGGCCATCTGCACCGCTCGTTGACGGTTCAGTGGCGCGGGCTGACGGTGGCGGTCTGTTCGTCCACGGCACCGCAGGTCACGCTCGACCTGCGCCCGATCAACCCCGATATGCCCGACCAACGGGCGATGATTGCGGCCGAAGCGCCCGCTTTCGCGATGCATCACTGGAACGGGGCACAGCTGGTCAGCTTTTTCGAGCGGGTCGATGCGGGTCAGACCCTGGCCCGTTACGACACGCGCATGCAGGGTCTGGTCCACCACCTCTTGGGCGAACGTCCGGCTGCGGCCTGAACGCCGATAATACTGGCCACCCGCCCGCGACGATGCTAGGTCGTCGATGGGGGCATCACTCATGTGGAGGACGACATGAATGATGTGAATGATAGCGCCGGGTCAACGAATCCGGCCGATAATGACGATCAGAACATGGCGGCCGCCATGCCGGCAGGCGCTGCGATGTCGGCTGCCACACCCGTGGGTGGGGACTTGGTCAAGCGGCATCGGTTGTCGACGCGCCTGTGGCACTGGACCAATGCGTTCAGCCTGCTGTTCCTGCTGATGAGCGGGCTTACCATCTTTAATGCCCACCCGCGCCTCTATTGGGGCGATTATGGGGCCAATTTCGACTATGCTTGGTTCCAGATCGGGTCCGAACAGGGCCGCGGCTTTGTGCGCGTCGGCGATGTCCGGGTTGATACGACCGGCGTTCTGGGGCGCTGGACCAATGCGTCGGGTAATATCGAAAATCGTGCCTTTCCGCACTGGGCGACCATCCCGTCCTCCTACAGCCTCGCCGACGGGCGGCTGTGGCATTTTCTGTTTGCCTGGGTGCTGGCCCTGTCCTTGACCGCCTATATGCTGGTGTCACTGTTCAACCGGCATATTGCGCGTGACCTGCACATCAAACGGCATGAATGGTCGCCGCGCCACATATGGCACGACATAAAGGAACATGCCCGGCTGCGTTTCCCGACCGGTGTGGCGGCGCTCGATTATAATATCCTTCAAAAGCTCAGCTATATCGGGGTCATCTTCGTCCTCCTACCGCTGGTGATTGCGACCGGGCTCACCATGTCGCCCAACCTCAATGCCGGCATGACCTGGCTGCTCGACCTGCTCGGCGGGCGGCAGTCGGCGCGTTCGCTGCATTTCATCGCGGCCTTTGGCCTCGTCGCCTTTTTCATCGTGCATATGGTCATGGTCGTGCTCGCCGGCCCGTTTAACGAGGTCCGGTCGATGATCACCGGCTGGTACCGCCTGCCAAAGGAAAAACCGGCCCCCGCACCTGCACCCTCTGCCCCTGTGACGGGAGAATCCGCATGACCCGCTCTTCACCGTCTTCACTCATTGTTTCGCGCCGCAAATTGATCGGCGGCATTGGCGTCGGTGCCGGCGGCCTCATCCTCTCCGGGTGCGATGCGCTGACCACCAACGACAGTTTTCGGTCGGTCATGCACGGGGCCGAGCGCCTGCATTATGGCGCCCAGCGGTTGATTACCGACCGCAACGCGCTGGCCAAGGAATATAGCGAGGCGGACATGTCGCCGATTTTCCGGGCCAATGGCAACACCAACCCGACCACGGCCGACTATATCCGTCACCGCGACAGCAATTTTGTCGATTGGCGGCTGGTGGTCGATGGCCTGGTGGGTCGCCCGCTGTCGATCCCGCTCAGTGCGTTGATGGCGATGCCGCAGCGCACACAGATCACCCGGCACGATTGTGTCGAGGGGTGGAGCGCGATCGGCAAGTTTCAGGGCCCGCAACTGTCGCACATCCTGTCGCTCGCGCAGCTGCGGCCGTCGGCCAATTTCATCGTCTTTCATTGTGCGGACGAATTTGCCGGCAACCCTTATTATGAATCGATCGACCTTGTGGATGCGTTCCACCCGCAAACGATCCTGTCGTGGCGGCTGAACGATGCACCGGTACCGGTGGCGCATGGCGCGCCGATCCGCCTGCGGGTCGAACGGCAATTGGGCTATAAGCAGGCCAAATATGTCATGCGCATCGAAGCGCGCGACCGCATCGACAATCTGTATCGCGGCAAGGGCGGCTTTTGGGAGGATGATGTCGATTACCAATGGTATGCGGGTATCTGAACCGGCGGGCGCGGCCTTTGCAATGCCGCGCCACTGCCTGCGCGGCTGATGGCAGTCGCGCCGTCCAATCCGCCGCGGATTGCCGTCGTCACGCCCTATTGGCGCGAAGATGAAGTGACGCTCCGGCGCTGTATCGACAGCGTCGCACAACAAACGCTGGCTGCCGATCACCTGTTGATTGCCGATGGCATGCCGCAACGCTGGGTCGACGATGTCGGTGTCCGCCACATCATCCTCGACCGCAACCATGGCGACTGGGGCAATGTCGCGCGCGGCACCGGTGCCGTTCTGGCGGCGGGCGAAGCCTATGACGCCATCGCCATGCTCGACGCCGACAATGCCTTTGATCCCGACCATCTGGCGCTGTGCATGGCCGCGGCACAGGGGCAGCGGGCGGCCATGGTCGCCGCGCGGCGCCGCTTTGTCCTGCCCGACGGCACGCCGGTGGACGCCGACGACACGCCCGGCCTTGTCGATACCAACGTCATGCTGCTGTTACCGCGGGTGTACCCGTTGCTGGCACGCTGGACCCTGATACCAAAGGATATGTCGGGGGTCGGCGACCGCATTTTCCACGCGGCGGTGGTCGCGCAGCGGCTGCGCATCGTCACGACAGATCGGCCAAGCGTGACCTATACCAGCCGCGTCGCCGCCCATTATCGCGCGGCCGGCCGGACGCCCCCTGCCGATGCGCGCGACATGGGTTTTGATGCGATCGCACGATGGGTCGCCGCCCTGTCCCCCGCGGAACGGACGAAAGTGGAATATTTCATCGGCCTCCAGCTGACCGTCGGTGAAGCGGAACCAGAGGCGTGAATCAGGCTCTATCGGCTGACGGTGATAGAGATGCGCCGGTTGCGGGGGTCCATCGGGTCAACGGCGATCAGCGGCTCGCGTTCGGCAGCGCCCTCCAGCCGGGCAAAGCGGGCAGCAGCGACGCCCGCACTGATCATGACTTGGCGTGTCGTTTCGGCGCGGCTCGCCGATAGCGTCCAGTTATTGACGCCGGTATGGGCGGGATATTGAGCCGCGTCGGTGTGACCGCGGATGATGAGTGCGCCACTGTCATGCGCCACGGCGCGCGCGACGCTGGCAACGAGGCGCGCTGCTTCTGGGCGCAACCGCGCGGTTGAGCGTTCGAACATGGAGACGCGGGCCTGATCCATCAAATCGATGCGTAGACCGTCGTCGGTGATGGTAAAGCTGACATGTTCGCGCAAACGGTTCAGCTGCGCGTCGTGTGCCATGCGCCGCGTTACTTCCTCTCGCAGCCCCACAAAGCGGCTTTCGGGCGTCGGGGCATTGGGGCGGGATTCGCTCGGCCCGCCGACCGAATCATGCGGAACGACGATCGACCGGTTGCCGGTTTGCGCTGCCGCATGCGGCATGTTCGACTGGGCAATGATGGAATCGCCACCCAATATGCCGTTCGAGCCTGAGCTTTGCTCGCGATATTCGATCAGCGTTGGCGCGAAATAATCCGCCAACCCCTTGCGTTTTTGTTCGTCGGTCATTGCAAGCAGCCACATCAGCAGGAAAAACGCCATCATCGCCGTCACAAAATCGGCATAAGCAATTTTCCAGGCGCCGCCATGATGCGCCGCATGTGGTGCCTCTATCACCTTGCGGACGATGATCGGCCGGACCGGCGCATTGGGGATGGGCTGTACCTTGGCTGCCACGGGTCAGGCCTTGCGCATGCCGTCGAACACCTCGGCAAAGCCGGGCTGACAATCGTGGGGAATGCCAGCCCGCGCTGCTTCGATGACGAGGGGGAGGGGATGACCGTTCAGCGAGGCGACGATGATCTGTTTGACGACGCCATAGATTAACCCATCGGTTTCCGCGACGCCGCGGGCGCGGTTGGCAAATGGTCCGATAAAGCCATAAGCCAGCATGACGCCCAAAAAGGTACCGACCAGCGCAGAACCGATCATCCCGCCCAGCACGGCGGCGGGCTGGTCGATTGCACCCATCGTCTTGATCACACCCAGCACGGCGGCAACGATGCCGAGTGCCGGCAGCGCGTCGGCGAGATTTTGCAATGAATTGGCGGGTTGCAGCGCCTCGTGGTGATGCGTCTTGATCGATTGATCCATCACATCGTCAACCGCCATCGGATCGAGCGCGCCCGACGACACGACGACCAGCCGCAATGTATCGCAGATGAGGTGGATTAGCGTTTTATCGGCCATCAGCTGGGGATATTCTTGAAACACGCTGCTGGATGCCGGGTCTTCCACATGACTTTCGAGCGCGACCGGCCCGTCGACTTTCAACATCTTCATCAACTTGGCGACGAGAAATATGGTGTCGAGATAATTTTGTCGCGAGTGGCGTGGACCCTTAAATACGCTCACGAAGCCGCCCTTGAGCGCCTTAAGCTCGCCCATGCCGTGGCTGATGACGGTCGCGCCAAGGCCCGACCCGCCGATGATCATCATTTCCAGCGGCAGCGCGTGCGCCAACACCGCCATGCTGCCGCCGCTGATGAGGTAGCCACCAAACACCATCGCAAGGACGATCAGGATTCCGACTATGGCAAGCATGGTTATGTGGGTCCCTCGTGCGGCGATGCGTTATGATTACGGCAGATTGGGCGGCTGGCTTAATGGCTGGCGCATAGCTTTTTCGGCGCTCGGCCGACGATGGACGATCAGTTCAGCAGGTCGAACAAGCCGGATTGGTTGATCCGCGCAAACATCGCCTGCGCCGCCTGCAAGCTGGTTTGCTGGGCGGTGATTCGGGCTATGGCGTCGGCAATGTCGGTATCAGCGAGCGCGCCATAGGCGATCGACAGGTCGACATCTCGCGCGTCAAGGCGGGTCGACAGTTCCTCCAGCCTCTGGCCGGTAAAGCCGATGCTGGTTCGAGCGAGGTTCAACTGCGCGCTCGCGGTTGCAAAGACGGCAATGTCGACGGTTGCGGAGTAGGT
>CAZAWL010000022.1:0-14495 GCA_964488705.1 uncultured Sphingopyxis sp. | reverse complement strand
GTGCCCAGCGCTTGCAGCGCTTGCGCCTGACCGCGTGTATCGCGGACCTGGATAAAACCCAGCTGCGCCTCGCGATAAAGCTGAAGTGCATCACCAAACTCGCCGGCGTTGCGCCGAATGAAACCGCGCAGGAACGCAATGCGTGCGGCGGCCCGGCGCCGCGCTGCGGGCTGGAGCGGGATGGCGGCGAGCCGACTTAACTGCGCTTCGGCAGTTTGCACGTCGCCCATCCGAAAGGACGCCTGTGCGGCGATCCAATATGCCGAGGCCTGCTCGTTACGCGCCTCGACGTCGCTGCGCCGCGCCAGGCGTGCCAGCTCTGCGGCAGCCGCGTCAGCCGCGGCAGCCGGATCGGTCGCCATGACCGAAATCATGCGCTGGGCGAATGCCGTATCGCCGGACCGGTCATCCGGCTGGGCGCGCTGCGCCTGTGCCGGACTGGCCGCCGCGACCAGGAACAGCAGCAGGGTAACGGCCCGCAAGACCGCCCCCATCATGCCCGTTTCCAGATCCGGTGGTCGAGCAATGTGCTGGCCTGTTGCGGTACCGCGAGCGTCCCGGCATCAAAGCGTTCGAGATATTCGACCATGCTGGCGAGCCGCATCGGTCGTCCGATGAGGTAACCCTGCATCATGTCACAACCCATCACCGACAACAGGGCATGGGCGGCGGGCGTTTCGACCCCTTCGGCCGTTACCGCCATGCCCAGCGCGTGCGCGAGGTCGATGGTGGAGCGTACGATCAAGGGGTCGCGGTGACTCGTCCCCAACGCCATGATGAAGCTTTTGTCGATTTTCAGCTCATCCGCATCAATCTGTTTCAGATAGGTCAGCGATGACAGGCCCGAGCCATAATCGTCGATGGCGATGCGATAGCCCGCCGACCGCAGCCGCCGGATATTGGCAAAGGCCAGATCAGGGTCGGCAATAACCGACCGCTCGGTCACCTCGACACCCAGGTCGACGCCCGGTTCTTCGGCGATCACGCACAGCGCGCGAACGGTGTCCTCTTCAGTCAAGAGCTGGGCCGACAGATTGACGAACAGGCGCAGCTCGCAGCCCTGCTGGCGCAGCGTCCGCTGGTCCGCCACGGCCTGGGCAAATGTCCACAGGGTCAGCTGGGTGATCGTGCCCGATTCCTCGCTACGTTCGATGAACCGGTCGGGCATCAGCAGGCCGAGGTCGGGATGATCCCAGCGGACCAGCGCCTCTGCACTGTCGACCAGACCGCGTCGTGCGTTCAGTTTTGGCTGCAGCACGAGCCGGAACTGGTCACCGCCAATCGCGCGCAGCAACTCGGTATCGGCAAAACGCAGATGACGGACATCCGACTGTGCGGCGTCCGGACCGGGCAGGGGATTCGAAAAATCCATCCCCGCGCTATGCCAAGGGGCCGTGAATATTTGTTTAATTGCCCGTTTCCGCCCGCCTGTGACCCACGTCACTGCGCCGCCAATCGCGCAGCTCCTATTTACAACATGGTTACCAATCGGGTAACCACCATGTGTAACCACAGCTAGGGAGCTTCACATGCTGTCGATTATCGCTGAGGCCCTCTTCGAAAAGGGTAGCAGCCAGAGCCTTCCGCCGCTCTAAATCAGCGGCGATGTGGGCAGGCGCTGACCTCGCAAAAGGTCGGCCTCTTGGCTAGAATGAACATCAAAGGAGGGGCGCCGAGTATGGTCGCCCCTTTTTTCATGTTTTCAGTGGGTTAGGCGCCCGCACCGTCGTCGCCCGGCGCCCCCGACAGCGACCGTGCCAGCACCCACAGGCGAATCGCGCTGGCCAGATTCGGCGGCGATGGCGCGGTCAGCCGCTGCGCGTCAATCTGCGCAACCAGGGCGCTCAGCGGCAAACCCATCAGCCGCGACTCGGCAACGAGCGCATCCCAGAAAAGTGATTCGATTCGCACCGATGTTGGGTGGCCGGCGATGGTGATGCTGCGTTTTTTGGCCTGCTGGAACACCGCCATGTTAACCATTTCACGCACCATCGGACGCTGGGCGGGGGGCGATTCAATCATGGTTAAAGCCTGCCCCCCGGTCAGCCGCCGTCAATACATATGCTGGCCACCGTTGATCGACATCGTCGACCCGGTGATGAAGCCGGCTTCCTCCGAACAGAGGAACAGGACAGCGCGCGCGATTTCGTCGGCCTTGCCCAACCGGCCGACCGGGATTTTGGCGACAATTTTCTCCAACACCGCCTCGGGCACGGCGGCGACCATGTCGGTGTCGATATAGCCCGGCGCGATGGCGTTGACGGTTACGCCCTTGCGCGCGCCCTCCTGCGCCAGCGCCTTGGTAAAGCCGTGGATGCCGGACTTGGCGGCCGCATAATTGACCTGCCCATATTGGCCCGCCTGTCCATTGATCGACCCGATGTTGACGATGCGCCCCCAGCCGCGCTCCATCATGCCGGGAAAAGTGGCCTTGGCCATGTTGAAACAGCCGCCCAAATTGGTGTCGATAACCGCTTTCCACGCGTCATAGCTCATCTTGAGCAAAGTGCCGTCGCGGGTGATCCCGGCATTATTGACCACGGCATCGACCGGGCCAAGGTCGGCAGCCACCGCGGCGCACCCGTCAAGACACGCCTGATGGTCCGACACATCCCATTGATAGGCGCGGATTCCTGTGCGTTGCGTGAAGGCCGCGGCCCGCTCCGCATTGCCCGCATAATTGGCGGCGACGGTCCAGCCCGCGCCCTGCAGCGCAACCGAAATCGCTTCGCCGATACCGCGCGTTCCGCCGGTCACAATCACACATCTCGTCATCGCCATTCTCCCAACAATGAAGCGTTATCGTTTCGCCTGCGATAGCATCCGCTCATGCCGGTGCAAGTTGACCAGCACGTCAGCGTCCCCAGGAAGCATGCCGCATTAAGTGTTGGTTTGGAATTTTGTGTCACATGAGTGCCGCCAATGAAGACCAGACACGCCCTTGCCGCTGCCGAAAGCGATGCCATCGAATATTCGCGCGAAGCAGGCCTCGCCGTGCAATTCGGCGTTGCCGCGAGCGACATCGGATTCGATTCGGAAGCGCTTGAACGCCGAATCGATGCCTATGCGCGGATCTGGCCGATCACGATCATTGCGACCGCGATCGGAGCCATACCGCAGTTCGGCTGGCTGACCGGTACCTCGCAGGGCGGCATAACCAGCGCTTTGCTGTTGGTCGTCAGCCTGCTTTCCTTTGGCGTTTTCTGGGCCCGACCCGTCAAAAAGCTCGCGCCCCATTGGCGCGTGCTGGCCTTGACGGTGATTGCCGGCTTTGTCGGCGTTGGCTGCGGAATGCTGGCCGGCCAGGCCGTGGGCAGTGCCGCATTTGCCGAATTATTGTGCATCACCGCCGCCGGATTCGTGATCATCGCGGTGACCGCCCGGTTGCCGGTCACGATGCTGTCCTTTGCCACCGCCACGGTCGTGACAATCCTAGCACACGAAAATTCGGCCATGGCTATCGCCGTGCTGGCGCCGTTACAGCTCTGCACCTTGTTGATAGCAACGGCTTCGGCCCGGTCGGACTTTGCACAGGCGCGGCTGCTGTGGGAGGCGGAGGTCGAGGCCAGCCGCCCCGCACGCCTCGTCGAAGAGCTGGAAAATAGCGGATCTGCCTGGTTCTGGGAAACCGACCGACACGGCCGCATCCTCTATATTTCAGACCGGATTGCCAAGACATTGGCCACGACCCAGCAACAGCTGATCGGCCGTCCGCTTGCGTCCATCGCCGATGAAAGCGACGCGCAACCCGCCAATGGATTGCGCGAACGCAGCATCGCCTTTCTCCTGTCGACCCAGACGGCCTTTTCCGAACTGGGAATCAAAGCCGCATCGGACCAGGAACGGTGGTGGTCGATCTCCGGGCGTCCGGTGCATGACAAATTCAACCAGCTGCGCGGCTTTATCGGAACCGGAACCGACCTGACTGAAATCAAGAAATCCGAAGCAGAAGTGGCGCGCCTCGCCCGGTTCGATGCCCTCACCGGTCTCGCCAACCGGTCGGAGATGGGCAACCTGGTCCGGCAAGCACTCAAGGGTCAGGGTGGCTCGGTCCGGGCGGCGGCGCTGTTCCTGATCGACCTTGACCGGTTCAAGGCGGTGAACGACACGCTGGGTCACCCGGCAGGCGACGCGCTGCTCAAACAGGTCGCACAACGCCTCACAAATGTCATCGGCTCCTATGGCCATGTCGGCCGCCTCGGCGGCGACGAATTCAAGGTCGTGCTGCCCGGCAAGACCAATCGCAATCAGCTGGAACAATTGGCCAAGTCGCTGATCGATTCGGTATCACGACCCTATCTCATCGAACGCAACCAGGTCGCTATCGGTGCATCGGTGGGGATCGCCATCGCGCCCGACGACGGCCATGACGATGATGCCTTGACCCGCAATGCCGACCTTGCGCTCTATGCGGCCAAGGCGGCGGGTCGCGGCGTTCTGCGATTCTACGAAGAATCGATGCACGCGGAGGCTGACCGGCACAACATGCTGGAACAGGACCTGACCGACGCTGTCGAGCGCAACCTGCTGCGCGTCGTTTATCAGCCGGTGGTGACGTGCAAGGGCGAACGGGTCACCGGCTTTGAAGCGTTGCTGCGCTGGACCCATCCCCAGCTCGGCCCCATCTCGCCGGCCGAATTCATCCCCATCGCCGAAGAATCGGCACTGATCGAACGTGTCGGCGAGTGGGTGCTGCGCCGTGCCTGCGCCGAGGCCGCGAGCTGGAGCATCCCTGCACGCGTCGCGGTCAATGTGTCGCCCGTGCAATTTGCCAATGCCTCTTTCCCCAACCTGGTCGCCCAGGTGCTGGCGCAGACCGGGCTCGCGCCGCAACGGCTCGAGCTGGAAATCACCGAGGGCGTCTTCATTGCCGACAAGGGCACCGCCGAACGTCAGTTCGAAACATTGCGCCGCATTGGCGTCCGGCTGGCACTGGACGATTTTGGCACCGGCTATTCGTCACTCGGCTATCTGCAGCGCGCGCCGCTCAACAAGATCAAGATCGACCAGAGCTTTGTGCGCGGGGCAACGCGCGGCGACAACCAAAACGCCGCAATTATCCGCGCCATCGTGACGCTGGCCGACGCGCTGGGCATGGAAACCACCGCAGAGGGTGCGGAGACCGAGGATGAGATCGAACTGATCCGCCGGCTCGGTTGTTCGCACATTCAGGGTTTCTACTATGGCCCGCCGATGGAACAGGCCGAAGTGTCCCAGAAAATGGGCAGCGACGGCGCCGCGGCCAATGCGGTCGGGCACAAGATCAGCCGCGCACCGCGGCGCGCCATCTTGCGGCGCGCACGCCTCCACCTCGCCAACTCCGTTGTCGACGCGAGGATGCGGAATATCTCCGAATCCGGCGCAATGGTCGAAGTACCAGGCTTCATTGACCCGGGCACTCCCGCCATACTCGAAATCGTGGATGGCCCCAAATTGAACGTGACATCCATCTGGTGGGCCGACAAACGCTGCGGCCTCGCCTTCGAACATGTGATTGATTTGGGCTGGCTCGCGGCCAACCCCGGACAGATGCTGCGCCGCGCCATTTGAACGCCGCAGGGCTGGGCGTCACATCCAGCCGGACAGCTCGCGACGGACCAACTGTTCGAGCATGTCCATGCCGACCGCACTGTCGTTGAGGCAGGACAGATAGGCGAAGTCGGTGCCGCCTCCGGCCAAAAACTCTTCCTCGCCGCGCAGCGCCAGTTCTTCCAGCGTTTCCAGGCAGTCGGCGGAAAAGCCGGGCGCCGCGACCGCCAGCCGCTTGACCCCCGATGCCGCAAGCCGCCGCAGCTCCGCATCGGTCGCCGGTTCCAGCCACTTGGCCCGGCCAAATCGCGATTGAAAGCTGACGACAATCGGCCTGCCGAGCGCCTCCGCCACCAGCCGCGCCGTCTTTTGACACTGGCAATGATAGGGGTCGCCCAGCGTCAGCGTGCGAGCGGGCATGCCATGAAAACTGAGCATCAGCGCGTCGGGTTCGAACGGCAATGCCGCCATCTGCGCCGCGATGTGCCGGGCGAGAGCGTCGATGTGGACCGGGTCGTCATAATAGGGCGGCAACGCGCGCAGCGCCGGTTGCCAGCGCATGGCCGCCATCGCCTGCCCCACCGCATCATGCGCCGTCGCCGTCGTCGCGCCGCAATATTGCGGATAGAGCGGCGCGATGAGGATCCGGTCACACCCCGCCGATGCCATCGCCGCCAGCCGGTCCGCGATCGCGGGCTGGCCATAGCGCATCGCATGATCGACCAGCACCGCATCGCCCAGCCGGTCCTGCAGCGCCGTCGCCTGCGCGCGCGTATAGGCAGCCAGCGGCGACCCGTCCGCCGTCCACACCTGCTGATAGGCATGGGCCGACTTTGCCGGGCGCGTGTTGAGAATGATGCCGCGCAAGATGGGTTGCCACAGCAGGGGCGGCAGTTCGACCACGCGCCGGTCCGACAGAAATTGTTTGAGATAGCGCCGCACAGCCGGGGCGGTGGCGGCATCGGGCGTGCCCAGATTGGTCAACAGCACACCGATGCGGCGTGGCATGACGGGCGGATGGCCGGACGGGCGGGCAGGCGTTGTGTTGGTCATGGCAAGGGCTTTGTCGAGAGCGGGAGGCGGCGAATCCGTTCACCGGTTACCGTGAAGAGCGCGTTGGCAATGGCGGCAGCGACGGGGACACAGCCGATCTGGCCAAAGCCGCCCGATGGCTGGTTGCTGGGCACCAATTCGACGCTGATCCGTGGCATTTGAGCGAGGACGGGCAGCCCGATGTCGCGCAACCTGCGGGCCCCGCCCAGTCCGCGACGATAACGGGTCGTCGCGCCGACCCCAGCCGCCAGCCCGAAAACCATGCCGCCCTCAATCTGTTGCCGCGTCAGCCCGGGGTTGAGAACGGTGCCGACATCGGCGACGGCCACCAGCCGTTCGACGACCAAACCCTGCGCACCGGGCCGCGCTTCGGCCATGATGGCGATGTGGCTGCCGTCGACGCTGGCACAGGCGAGGCCGTGGCCCGAGCCGGCACGGCCGCCGTCCCACCCGCCCAATTCCGCGACCAGTTGCAACACCCGCGCCAGTTCCGGTGCCTGCCCCAGCATCGCCATGCGGAAACTCAGCGGGTCGCTGCCAGCCGCGCGGGCCAGCTCGTCGACAAAGCATTCGGTCAGAAAATTGGTCATCGCATAGGCGTCGCCGCGCGCGCGGCCCACCGCATAGGTGCAATCGACCGGCAGATGATCAATGGCGAGATGGGGAATTTGATAGGGCGGCACAGCCCCGGCGACGGCGGCAGCATCAGCACGGCCCGATGCGTCGGACGCCGCAGCGTCGGGCCGCCCCCCACTCAATTGCGCGCGCCACTGGTGCCGCCATGCCGGGACCGCAATACTGGCGTGCCAGCTGTCGATGGTCGCGCCGGACGACAGGCTCGCCGACATGCGGGCGCGCATCGGCGGTCGCGGGAGGTCCTGAAGCAGATCTTCTGTCCGGGTCCAGCTGAGCTGCACCGGGCGCTGCACCGCCCGCGCCACCAGCGCAGCCTGTATCGCGGCGCGATGGTCATAGCCGCCACCCGCATTGCCGCCCAGCGGCATCGCGAACAACGTGATGTCGCCCTCTGCCATGCCCATCGCCGTGGCGACCGCGGCGCGGCACAGGCCGGGCGCCTGACTGCCGGCCCACAACAACAAGCGCCCGCCGTCAAATGTGGCGGTGGCTGCCGGCGGTTCGACCATGGCGTGCAGCATCGGCGCAATCTGATAGTCAGACGACAGCACCGGGCGGCCCCGCATGGCCTCAACCACATCGCCTGCCTCTGCCAGCCGGACACCATCGGGGTCGGCCAGCGCGGCCTTGAGCCGCCGGTCGGCGACCGCACTCTCGGCACGTTGGCCGCGTGTCGAAAACACCGGCGCCATGGCATCGAGCGCACGCGATGCTGCCCAGCTATTTTGCGCGACCGCCGCCAGCCAGCGTTCGTGCCGCACGGCGGCGACAAAGCCCGGCACCGCATCGCCCCCGCGCCGGTCGTATGATTTCAGGATAGTGTCGCCCACCGGCCCGTGGCGGACCACCGCATAGACCATGTCGGGCAACCGGATGTCGGCGGCAAAGGCGAAACTGCCGTCGACCTTTGACGGCAGGTCAAGGCGCGGTGCGGACTGCCCGACCAACGCACCGGAGCCGGGTGCGCGCAGCGGCGGATAGGATGGTGGGTCATGTTCTGCGGCGGCTGCGGCCAGTTCGGCAAAGCGCAATCGCTGGCCGTTCCACTCGACAAAGCCATTGGCGGTGCCGCACGCTTCCCATTCGGCATTCCATCGGTCCGCGGCAGCCATGCACAGCATCGCGCGCGCTATGGCGGCACATTCGCGCACCGGTTGTTCAAAATCACCGGGGGCCATTGCGGTGTCGGTCACCATCGCGCTCGCCCCGCTGCCGACGGCAAAGCTGCGCCAACTGCCCCACGCGGCGATCGCGTCGGGCACGGCAAATCGCGGCGTTGCCAATGCGGCGTCCCTATCCAGCGACTGGTGATTGGCATAGACCCCGGCCAACGGGGCCGGTTCGACCGCTATCGTGCGCCAGTCCGCCCCCAGTTCGTCGGCGGCCATCTGGGCGATCAGCGTATAGGCACCCTGCCCCATCTCGGTCTGCGGCACGATCACCGTGATGTGCCCGTCGGTCCCGATTTTCAGATAGGGGCCAAAGACATGTTCGTTGGCGGCGGCGTTGATCTGTGCATCGAGCGCGCGCGGCCAAATCGCCCAGGCGATGCCGAGGCCAAGCGCACCACCGCCACCGATCAGCAACGTCCGGCGGTCGGGCCGAAATGCCGACCAGCCTTCGCCGACCCGCCCGCGCAATTCGGCAAAGCGAGTCATGTTGGCGGAACGGCCGGGGCGGCCGAGGGTACGGCCGGCTGCGCCCCGCCGTGCGCGTCGATCCATGCTGCGACGCCAGCCGCAACATGGCGGAACGGGTCCGCCAGTGACCCACCCTGTGCTGCCGGCGGTACGCCCGCGTCGCTCGCCATGCGGATCGACCGGTCGAGCGGTATCCGCCCCAGAAAGTCGAGGCCCATACCGGCCGCTTCGCGCTCTGCGCCGCCGGCGCCGAACGGGTCGCTGACCTCCCCGCAATGGGGGCAGGCATAGCCAGCCATATTTTCGACCATGCCGATGATCGGCACGTCCGCCTGGACAAAAAGGTCGATGGCACGGGCGGCATCGATCAACGCCAGATCCTGCGGCGTCGAAACGATCACCGCACCGGCCGGTTTGAATTTCTGAAGCATCGACAGCTGGATGTCGCCCGTTCCCGGCGGCAGGTCGACCAGCAACAGGTCGATGTCGCCCCAATGCGCGTCGACCAGCTGTTCAAGCGCGCGACCCGCCATCGGCCCGCGCCAGGCAATCGCCTGACCGGGACGCGCAAGGTGCCCCATCGACAGAAAGGCGATGCCGTGCGGGCTCATCATCGGCACCAGCTTTTCCGCCTCGACGCGCGGACGCCCCTCTTCGAGGCCGAGCAGACGCGGCTGCGACGGGCCATGAATATCGGCATCCACCACAGCCACCCTGCGACCGGTCTGTGACAGCGCGATGGCGAGGTTGGTGGTCAATGTCGATTTGCCGACGCCGCCCTTTCCGCTGCCGACGGCGATCAGCAACGGACCGCGTTTTTGCGCCGTCATCGCAATCCGTACGTCGATGGCCGGGTCAACTGCCGCCACCGCCGCCCGGACCGTTTCAGCCAGTCCGGCGCGCGCCGTATCGTCGAGCCCGCCGACATCGAGCGCCACCGTCAGCCGGCCATCGCGCATCCGTGCCGCGCCGCACCGCGCGCCACCCGCTGCGCGCGCAGCCGCTTCGGCTGCGCCGGTCCCATCAGCCCCTTTGCCCCCTGCGGCACTGGCGCCACCGGCCGTGCCGTCGTGATTTTTTTCCACCATATGCGCGCTGTTATCGTTCCTTTTGGGAGATGCCACTGTTTTTCGTCCGCAGGCTTCCTATAACAGGGGAATGGAACGATCAGATGCGCAGACACATTCGGGGGGTGACGGTCCACGCGGCCCCTCTGTTTCCGACATGGCGGCTGGCCCGTGGGGCCAGGAACCGGGCGGTGAGGAACCGGCCAAGGGTGGCAATGACGCCGCGGGCGGCAGGCGCGGGTCGCCATGGTTGCCCGACGGCGATGGTGGCGGCGGGTCGCGCGAACCGCGCAGCGGGCGCGGCCTCGACGATTTGCTGAAACGCGGGCCGTTCGGCCCCAAGCTGCCGGGCATGCCGTCCGACCGGCGCGTGTGGCTTTGGGGGGCGATTGCTGTTGCCGTCCTGTGGCTTGCTTTTACCAGCATCCATCGCCTCGACCCCGAGGAAGATGGCGTCATCACCCGTTTCGGCGCCTATTCGCGGACGGTCGGGCCGGGCATTCAATGGACCCTGCCCTTTCCCATCGAACGGCTGGAACGCGTCGCGTCGCGGCGCATCCAGACCGAAAATATCCCTGACGGCACCACGGCCAATCTGGTGCTGACCGGCGATGCCAACATCATCAACCTGGCCTATTCGGTGCGCTGGAAGGTTAGCCGGCCCGAACTGTTCGTGTTTCAGGTCGACGCGCCGCAGGCGACGATCCGCGCGGCGGCGGAGAGCGCGATGCGCGCCACCATGGCCAATTTCACGCTGTCGCAGGCAATCGGCTCCGGCCGCACCGAAATAGAGGTGCAGGTGCAGCGGCGGTTGCAGGCCATCCTCAACCAATATGGTCTGGGGGTGCTGGTCGATGGCATCTCGATCCGCGATTCGGCCCCGCCCAACGAGGTGGAAGAGGCGTTTAACGAGGTCAATGTCGCCCAGCAGCAAGCCGAATCAGCGCTCAATGGTGCGCGCGCCTATGCCGCGCAGGTGACGAGCCAGGCCGAAGGTGCCGCCGCCGAATTTGACCGGATATACGAACAATATCGTCAGGCGCCGGAGGTTACGCGCCGGCGCATCTATTATGAAACGATGGAACAGATCATGACGCGATCGGAAAAAACGATCATCGGTTCGGGCACGGCCGTCCCCTATCTGCCATTGCCGCCTGTCACCAGGACGCCACCGGCAGCGGCGACGCCGCCCCGCCCCACGACGGGAGGTCAATGATGTCGATTGTGCAACGCATCGTGCAGCGCCCCGTCTATGCGGCAGTGGGCGCGCTCGCGCTGTTGGTCCTCGCCAGCATGACCTTTTCGGTCGTGCCGGAGACCAAACAGGGCGTGATCCTCAACTTCGGGCAGATCCAGCGGGTGGTGAACCCGTATAGCGACAATCAACGCTATGGCCTGACCGGCGCCGGGCTGGTGGCCCGCATTCCGTTTTTCGAACAGATACAGCTGATCGACAAACGGATTTTGAGCGTGTCGCTGGAGGATCAGCCGGTGCTGTCCACCGACCAGTTGCGGATCGAGGTGGATGCCTATGCCCGCTATCGCATCGTCGACCCGGCGCGGATGTACGCTTCCATCCGCAGGGAGGATGCGTTGCGCGACCAGCTCGCCAACCTGTTATCCTCCAGCCTGCGCAACGAGCTGGGCAAACGCACCTTTGCGACATTGCTCAGCCCGGAACGGGGACAGGTGATGGCCAACATCCAGACCGCGCTCGAACAGCAGGGTCAGCGTTATGGCGTCGAAGTGCTCGACGTGCGGATCAACCGTGCCGACCTGCCCGACGGCAGTTCGCGCAATTCGGTGTTTGAACGGATGCGGACCGCGCGCCAGCAGGAAGCGACCGCGATTCTGGCCGAAGGTCAGCGCGACGCACAGATTTTGCGCGCCGATGCCGACGCCAACGCCGCGCGCATCTATGCCGCCAGCTTTGGCAAGGACCCGCAATTTTACGCCTTTTACCGGGCAATGCAGTCCTATCGTCAGACATTTCTGAGCCGCGATGCGGGGACGGCCACATTCGTGCTTCCGCCGGGGCAAGGCTATCTCAGCGAATTTGGCGGTCGGCCATGACCGGCGCGCTTTGTTGTCGCCTGTTCAGATACCATCTGTAAATACACGCATGCGCTGCGCGTCGGTGGTGCTGATGCGCCTACCCGCGCCATCGCGGCAAAACCAAAAGAGGACCCAAGATCGTGCGTAACGCCAAAGCCCTCATTACCGCCCTGTTGCTCGGCGGCACCTCCCTCGCCATTGTTTCACAGGCCCCGCTCGGCGCGCAGGTCGCTGCCGATCAGGCGGACGCGCCAATCGTCCCGCGCGCTGGGGCCCCTGCCAGCTTTGCCGACCTGACGGCCCAGCTGCAGCCGGCGGTCGTCAACATTTCGACGCGCCAGCGCATTCAGGTGTCGAGCAATCCCTTTGCCGGCACGCCGTTCGAAGGGCTCTTCGGCCCGCGCGGTGGCGGAGAGGCGCAGCCGCAGACGCGGCGCGGCCAATCACTGGGTTCCGGGTTCATCATCTCCGCCGACGGCTATATCGTCACCAACAACCATGTGGTGTCGCCCGGCGCGCCGAACGCGGTGGTCGAACAAATTACCGTCACCATGCCCGACCGCACCGAATATGTCGCGACGCTGGTCGGACGCGATCCGGACTCCGACCTCGCCGTTCTGAAAATCGACGGACGCAACCTGCCGCACGTCGCCTTTGGTGATTCGCCATCGACGCGCGTCGGCGACTGGGTGATTGCCATCGGCAATCCGCTCGGCCTCGGCGGTACCGTAACCGCGGGCATCGTGTCCGCCGTCTATCGTAATGTCGGCCCGACCGGTGCCGGGTCAGGCGGCGCCTATGACCGCTATATCCAGACCGATGCGGCGATCAATCAGGGCAATAGCGGCGGACCGCTGTTCAACATGGCCGGGCGGGTGATCGGCATCAACTCGTCGATCCTGTCGTCCAATCCGGGCGGCGGCAGCATCGGCCTCGGCTTTGCCATCCCGGCCGAAGTCGCCGAACCGATCGTGCGTCAGCTGATCGCAGGCCAGACGATTGCCCGCGGCTATCTGGGCGTCGAACGGGCACCGTTGACGGAGGATCTGGCGAATTCGCTCGGCATCGGGCGCGAACGCGGCGAATTCATCAATCGCGTTGTGCCTGATGGTGCGGCCGACCGCGCCGGCATCCGCCCCGGCGACGTGGTGCTGCGCATCAACAATCAGGACGTCACTGTCGACAACAACCTGTCCTATATCGTCGCCAATATCGCACCCGGCACGCGGGTGCCGGTGGAACTGATCCGCGACGGCCGCCGCATGACGTTGAACGTCACGGTGGCGACGCGTCCGTCGGCGGAGGCGCTGGCCGGGCAACAATTCGACCCTGAGGCGGAACAGGATTTCGGCTCGCAACAGGCACCGTCGACCTCTGCTGACACAACGATCCGCAACAGCCTCGGGCTGATCACGCAGCCACTGACCGAGGAAATTGCCCGCCAGATCGGCGTCGATACCACGACCCGCGGCGTCGTCATCGCGGCGGTGTCGCCATCGTCGGACGCGGCGGCAAAGCAGTTGCGGCGCGGCGACATCATCCTCAACGCCCATGGCCGCGCGGTCACCAGCAACGACGAACTGGCGGCGGCCATCGCCGATGCCCGGCGACAGGGGCGGACCGCGCTGTTGGTCCAGATCCTGCGGCGTGGCGTTCGCCCGCAATATGTGCCGCTGGTGATGGAAAACTAAGCCCGCGCATCGCCATTTGACCTAGTGCCGGTTTCGGCCATAGACAGTTTGGCGGGCAGGACGGTTCAACGCGTCCCGCCCGCCATTGTCTTTGGGCAGGAGCGGCGTTGGAATGAGCGAAACGGGAGAAATCTTCATCGGCACCGCCGGGGCGGCGCGGCAGGTCATCAACCTGAAGCGCGCCAACCGCCACGGGTTGATCGCCGGCGCAACGGGCACCGGCAAGACGGTGACACTGCAAGGGATTGTCGAAGGATTTTCGGCGGTCGGTGTTCCCTGTTTCGTTGCCGACGTCAAAGGTGACCTGTCCGGCCTGTGCATGGCCGGATCGCCGACCAGCAAGACGCACGACATATTTGCCGGACGTGCCGCCGAAATCGGCCAGAGCGACTGGGCGTACAAGGATTGCCCCGTCCAGTTCTGGGATTTGTTCGGCGAGCAAGGCCACCCGATACGGACCACCGTTTCGGAAATGGGGCCGGTGCTGCTGGGCCGGCTGCTCGACCTCAACGAAGTGCAGGAAGGCGTGCTGACCATCGCCTTTCACGTCGCGGACAAGGAAGGCCTGTTGCTGCTCGACCTCGACGACCTTCAGGCGATGCTCGTCCATTGCGGCGAACGCGCCGACGAACTGACTCTGCAATATGGCAACATTACAAAGCAAAGCGTCGGCACGATCCAGCGTGCCCTGCTGCAGCTGCGGACCCAGGGCGGCGAACATTTTTTTGGCGAACCGGCGCTGGTGCTCGACGATTTCATCCGCTGCGATGATGCGGGGCGCGGCATCGTCAACATCCTCGCCGCCGACAAGCTGATGTCGAGCC
>CAZAWL010000021.1:0-14584 GCA_964488705.1 uncultured Sphingopyxis sp. | reverse complement strand
GCCGGCGTCAGCCGCGATCGGCGGACACAACCGAATCCGACGCGCGCAGGGCCGACAATATGCTCATCAAATGATGCACATCGGTGACCTCCAGGTCGATGGTAAAGGCGTGAAAACTGCCTTCGCGTGACGACAGCCGGATGTTGACGATATTGGCCCGTTGCCGTGCGATGATCGCCGTCAGCTCCGCGAGCGAGCCGGGTTCGTCGCGGATGACGGTGATCAGCCGGGCCGTGCCGCCCTCACTATCGCGTTGCCAGCGCACATCGACCCAGTCGGCATCCTCTCCGCTGGCCAGCGCATCGCAGTCGATGGCGTGGATTTCGATGCCCTGGTCGGGTCGCGACAGGCCGACGATCCGGTCGCCGGGGACAGGGTGGCAACATTCGGCCAGCGTAAAGGCGACGCCCGGCGTCAGCCCCTCTATGGTGATCGGCCGGGCCGCATCCAGCTTTACCCCCGTGCGCTTCATGTCGGCGACGATGCCGGGCACCAGCGCCTCCATGACGTCGCTGTCGCGCAATTTGTTCCGCCCGATGGCAAAATTGAGGTCGGCAGTTGTTGCCAGTTTCAATCGTTCCAGTGCCTGACCTATCGCCTTGTTGCCGATCCGCACCGGCAGGCGGCGGACAATCTCGTCAAACATCTTTGCGCCCAGCAGGATGGTCTCGTCACGTTCCTTGTGGCGGACATGGCGGCGGACGGCGGCGCGCGCCTTGCCGGTGACGACAAAGCCCATCCACGCCGGTTCAGGCAATTGTTTGGCAGAGGTGAGGATTTCGACAGTATCGCCGTTCGCCAACTGCGTGCGCAGCGGGACGAGCCGTCCGTTGACCTTTGCCCCGACGGTGGTGTCACCGAGGCGGGTGTGCACCGCATAGGCAAAATCGACAGGGGTCGCGCCCTTGGGCAGCTGATGCAGCGCGCCCTTGGGCGTAAAGGCAAATATCCGGTCCTGATACATTGCCATACGCGTATGTTCGAGCAGTTCTTCGGCATCGTGTGCCTGGTCAAGAATTTCGATGAGGTCGCGGATCCACCCGGCCTGACCGTCCGGCATTGTCCCCTGTTTATAGGCCCAATGCGCGGCCAGCCCGAACTCGCCCTGATTGTGCATGGCGTCGCTGCGAATCTGAATCTCGACCCGCATGTTGCCGCCCAGCATCACTGTGGTGTGGATCGACTGATAGCCGTTGCGCTTTGGGGTGGAGATAAAATCCTTGAACCGCCCGGGCACCAGTTTCCATTTGCGGTGGATGACGCCCAGCGCACGGTAACAGGCCTCGTCATCCTCGGTAATGACGCGGAACGCCATGATGTCGGTGACCTGTTCGAAACTGACATGGCGTTCGTGCATTTTGCGCCACACCGAATAGGGGTGTTTCGACCGGCCGCTGACATCGGCCTTTATCCCCGCTGCGGCCAGCGCCTGGGCCAGTTCGCGGCTGATGCTTTCCACCCGGTCGATGCCGCCTTTGGTCAGCTTGTCGAGTTGGCCGGTGATGGTCGCATACGCATCCGGCTCCAGCTCCTTGAACGCCAGCAGCTGCATTTCGCGCATGAATTCATACATGCCGATCCGTTCGGCCAGCGGCGCGTAGATATCCATGGTCTCACGCGCGATGCGGCGGCGCTTGGCTTCGCTGGGGATGAAGTGCAGCGTGCGCATATTGTGCAGCCGGTCGGCCAGCTTGACCAACAGCACGCGGATGTCGCCGGACATGGCGAGCAGGAATTTGCGCAGATTCTCTGCGGCCTTTTCATGCTCGGTTTCGACCGCCATTTCATTTTGTTCGATCTGCGACAGCTTGGTCACACCGTCGACCAGACGGCCGATTTCGGTTCCGAACAGCCGGTCAATCTCTTCCGATGTGGTCAGCGTGTCTTCGATTGTGTCGTGCAACAGCGCGGTGATGATCGTCTTTTCATCCATCTTGAGGTCGGTGAGGATACCGGCAACCTCGACCGGGTGGCTGAAATAGGGGTCACCGCTGGCCCGTTTCTGCGAGCCATGTTTTTGGACGGTAAAGACATAGGCGCGATTCAGCGCATCCTCGTCGGCATCGGGGTCATAGTCCCGCACTTTTTCGACGAGTTCATACTGGCGCAGCATAGGCAGCTAATGTGGCGGATTGGTGCGCCGTTGCAACCGCTTTGTGCAGTGCATTCAAACGGCGATGCCGCACCGTTGCCGCCCGGGCGGCAAGGATGCGGCATGCTGTTGCCCCGCGCTGGAGGAGGGAGGGATGGCGCGGGGCGAGGGGGTTATGAGCGAAGCAGGCCGGGTCAGGCCGCGGCGTTGCACCGTGCCAGCTCTTCGGCGCTCAGCGTCTGGTCGCCGGCGACAAAGCTGGTCAGCGTGCCGACTTCACGCGCCAAACGGGCACACATGATGGTCGGACGGCTTGCACCGCGCGCGGCGGTACAGGTCGTGTCGCTGCAACGCCACACCACCGAACCGGCAACGGCGCGATCGGCGGTGCTCGCCGTGGCGAGCGTCGCACGGTAAAATGCGCCATCGCGCGGCTGGGCATTGGCGGCGGCACTGGCGAACAGCGTCGTGGCGATCAACACCGCGCCGGTGACGGCGAACAGGCGCTGGCCCATCGAGAGGAAATGGTTATTCATGGCGGGAGAGCCCTTTCAGTCAATAATGCCGCCAGCGGTTTCGCGGTCGGCAGAGCGGATATGGGATTGGCGACACTTACTTTCAAGTTTGTAAGTTGCAAACTAGGATGCATTTTTTTCAGTTGCAAATAAAAACCTGCTTGTGGCAAAAAATACTTGGGTTGCGCCCGCAAACGGGGCATTGTGCGGCGCATGGGATTTTTGCGTGAAAAACTCGACGGTGGTGGCGAATGCGGCCTGCCCTCCGCGCTGGAGGCGATGGGGGAGCGCTGGTCGTTCATGATCCTGCGCGGGGCATTTAACGGCATCCATCATTTTGAGGAATTTCAGACAGAGTTGGGCATCGCCCGCAATATCCTTTCCAACCGGCTGTCGCGGCTGGTCGACCATGGCATCTTGGAACGCACGGTCATGCCGTGCGACCGGCGCAAGGTCCGTTATGTCCTGACCGACAAGGGGCAGGCGCTGTTGCCGACCATGGTCGCTCTGCGTCAATGGGGCGAAAATTGGGGCTCGGGCATCCCCTCCACCCCCGTGCTCGTCGATGCGCGCGACCTGCAACCGGTGCGGCAAGTGGTGCTCCAGGCGCATGACGGGCGGACGCTGGGCAAACATGACCTCGCCTGGATGCACGCGGCGGAGGTTCGTCCCGTCGGACAACGTGAAGGTGTGGTGGCCGACGACGGCGCGGTGACACCACCCCTGGCCGCTGTGGCTGGTGCCGGCTGACGGGCACGCCCGCGATGGCAAGCAGCTTTCCCACCCCCACAGCACAACCTTTTTTCGAGGATAAGGTCCGTGCATTCTGGACGTTGCAGCTGCTCGGCTGGCTGGGCTGGTTCCTGCTGCGCGCCGCCGTCGGCTTTGCCAACGGGCAGGACCTGCTGTTCCTGGTGCCGTTGGTGGTGTCCGGCCTGACCGGATTTTCGCTGACGGTGATCCTTGCGGTTGTGTTCCGCCGGCTCATGCAGTTGCGGCCGCTCATCACATGGTCGGTGGCACTGGCCTGTGTCGTCGTCGCCACGATCATCTATGCCTTCATCGACGCGTCGATGGTGTCGATCCAGCCGCGCGGCAGCGAACGGCCATTCACCCAGCTGCTCGTCGGCACCGCCTTTCTTGACGGTGTGACGCTCAGCGCATGGTCGGCGCTATATTTCGCGATCAACTATTATCTGCGGGTCGAACAACAGATTGACCAGCTGGCTGATCTGGAAAGCCAGGCGACATCGTCACAGCTGGCGATGCTGCGATATCAGATCAATCCGCACTTTCTGTTCAATACGCTCAACAGCATTTCGACGCTGGTGCTGCTCAAACAAACCGACGCCGCCAATGCGATGTTGTCGCGCCTGTCGACATTCCTGCGCTACACCTTGGTCAACGAACCCACGGCAGAGGTGACCCTGACGCAAGAGGTGGAGACGCTGAAACATTATCTCGACATCGAAAAAATGCGGTTCGAGGACCGTATGCGCGTCGAATTTGACATTGACCCTGCGGTGTATGACGCTGGCCTGCCCTCGCTTTTGCTTCAGCCGCTGGTGGAAAATGCCATCAAATATGCGGTGACCCCGGCGGAGGAGGGTGCCGATATCAGCATCTCGGCTCGTCTGGCCGGTCAAAATGTCCGCATCATCGTATCTGACAGCGGCTCTGGCTTGAATCCCAACGCCGACAACAGCACCACGTCAACCGGCGTGGGCCTGCCCAATATTCGTGATCGGCTGGCGCAAGCCTATGGAGATAATCAGGTGTTTGATGCCCGCATGACCCCCGATGGCGGTTTCACCGTCACCATCGAAATACCTTTCAAGCGCTTGCAACCTGCGGTGGCGGAACGACCCATGCCGGCGCTGACCGGGGTCGGCGCATGACCATTCGCACCATATTGGTCGATGATGAAAAACTTGCCGTGCAGGGGCTGCAGCTGCGCCTCGAACCGCATGAGGATGTCGAGATTATCGACACCGCGCAAAACGGGCGGGAGGCCATCCGCAAGATCAAGACGCATCGCCCCGACCTCGTCTTTCTCGACATCCAGATGCCCGGCTTTGATGGTTTTTCGGTCGTGCAGGGGATTTTGGATATCGACCCGCCGCTGGTCGTCTTTGTCACCGCCTATTCCGACCATGCGATCAAGGCGTTCGAGGCGCAGGCCGTCGACTATTTGTTGAAACCGGTGGACCCGCAACGGCTGGCGGATGCGCTCGACCGGGTGCGGCGACGTCTCGCGGATCAGCGCGCGGGCGAAGAGGCGGAGCGGCTGAAGGAAGTGCTGGCGGAGGTCGCGCCAGAGGCGGCCGAGCAAATGGCGAGCGGCGACGGTGAAGGGCAGGGCACGGCCCGCTATGAAAAGCTGCTCAACATCAAGGATCGCGGCCAGATTTTCCGCGTCGATGTCGACACGATCGAACGGATCGAGGCGGCCGGCGACTATATGTGCATCTATACCGCCGACACATCGCTGATTCTGCGCGAAACGATGAAGGATCTGGAAAAGCGGCTCGACCCGCGCGTCTTTCAACGGGTGCACCGCTCGTGGATCGTCAACCTCGGCCTGGTGCGGGAGGTAAAGCCCCACACCAATGGCGAATGTTTCCTGGTGCTGGAATCGGGTGCCGACGTCAAAGTCAGCCGCTCCTATCGCGACGTCGTGGCGCGCTTCGTGCATTGACCGGCGCCGGGGGGCAGGGGCGGTGACGCTGGTCGCGACCTTGCGACGCTGGGCGCATGATTTGCGGCGTGACGTGACGGCCTTGTGGCTGGCCGCCCGCTCGGCGGAGACGCCGCTTGTCGCCAAACTGGTTGCGGCGGGCGTAGCGGCCTATGCCTTTAGCCCGATTGACCTCATCCCAGACTTCATCCCGATCCTGGGCCTTCTCGACGACCTCATCCTGGTGCAGCTGGGTATCAAGCTGGCGCTGCACCTCATGCCCGACGCACTCATGGCCCGGTTCCGGGCGGAGGCGGAGTTGATCGATGCGCAGCCGCGCAGCTGGGTTGTCGCCGTGCTCATCCTCGGCATCTGGGTGGCACTTATCCTGTGGCTCAGCTGGGAATTGCTGGCCTATCACTAAAGGAGCGGCGCGCAGTCCGGCTGGCACAGGGGAGGATTTCCCGCCAGCGGAGCAGGGCTTAACCGCCGCGCCGTTCGCCGAAAAATTGCCTCAGCAATGCCGCGCACTCGCGTTCCATGATGCCGCCATAGATTTGCGGCCGGTGGTGGGTCGTCGGCTGGCTGAACAGGCGCGGGCCATGCTCCACCGCGCCGCCTTTTGGGTCCGCTGCGCCGTAATAGAGCCGGTTGATCCGCGCATGGGCGATGGCCCCGGCGCACATCGCGCACGGTTCCAGCGTCACCCACATATCGCACCCCGTCAGCCGGTCGTCCCCGATGGCGGCGGCTGCGGCGCGAATCGCGACAATCTCGGCATGCGCTGTCGGGTCGTGGCCGCCCGCAGGGGCGTTGGCACCGGACGCGATGATCATGCCGTCCCGTACGACGACCGCGCCCACCGGCACCGCGCCCTGCGTCGCCGCAGCCCGCGCCAGCGCCAGCGCCGCCTCCATCGGTGCAAAATCCAGTTGCGTCGCCATCACCCGCGTCGCATAGGCGCAATGAATCGCTTTGTCGCGCTTGACGAATCTGCCAGTCGTGGCTAGGGGCGCAGGCTTTCCGGCAAACAACAGCCAAAGGTTTATTTCATCATGTCGCGGATTTGCGAGCTGACCGGCAAGGGCCGTCAGGTGGGGCACAATGTGTCGCACGCCAACAACAAGACCAAGCGCACGTTCCTCCCGAACCTGCACAATGTCACGCTGATTTCGGATGCGATGGGGCAGAGCTATCGCCTGCGCGTCTCGACGCACGGCTTGCGTTCGGTCGAACATAATGGCGGTCTCGACAATTGGTTGCTCAAGACCAAGGACGATCAGCTCAGCCTGCGTGCGCGCCGCCTGAAGCGCGATATTACGAAAAAGCTCGCTGCTGCCTGATTCGGGCGCAGAATGGTTTTTGAAAAGGGGCGGTCCGCTGTTCGGGCCGCCCTTTTTCGTGGTCGTGCCACCGGCAAAGCTGAACCGTTGACAACAACCCCATTCAGCAAAGCATCAGTTGCGAGTCTCTAAACCCCACTTATCGGTTCGATATGGCTCGAATCGAATGACGTTTGGAGAACCCCGATGCGCAAGTCGCTGTTGACCCTATGTGCCGCCGCAACGGCCTTCACCGGCTTTGCTGCGGTTCCTGCTTCCGCCCAACATTACCGCTATGACGACGGCTATGATCGTAGCGACTATCGCTATGACCGCCGTGACGATCGGCGCGATGACCGGCGCGATTATCGCCGCGACAACCGTCGTTATGAACGCCACGACAACCGGCGTTACGACAGCCGCTATGACTATGACCGCCGCGACTATCGCCGCTGTGACAATGGCACCGGCGGCACGATCATCGGCGGCGTCGCTGGCGCCTTGGCCGGTCGCGAAATCGCGGGTCGCCGCGGCGACCGCACGGCAGGGGCCATCATCGGCGGGGCCATTGGCGCGCTGGCCGGTCGTGCCATCGACCGCAGCAACGACCGCTGCCGCTGATTGATCGATTTTTGAATGCGACCGTTATGGTCGCTCCGGCGGCGGGGTTGGCATCGGCCAGCCCCGTCGTTTGGCGTTGCGGGTCTGCCAAGCCTTGTTTTGTTCAGGTGGGACGTTTAGCAATAGCGGCAAGTACTGGCGCGGTGTCGTCCGCGGCAGAGAATAAAATGTGAAAGCTATTGCCAGATGGGGGACAGTGAACGGCCCCGCATTCCGCCCGATTCGGGCGATGTCGCGATGGAACAGACTGTCAGTTCGGGGCAGACTGCGCGCGACGCAGTGGGCACCGGTGCCCCTGCTTTTGCCGCAATGGGGCGGCGATCCGGCCCGGTATATTCGCACCGCCCGACCTTTGGCGCGCTCGACCTGGGCACCAATAATTGCCGATTGCTGATTGCGCGCCCAGACGGTGACGATTTTATCATCGTCGACGCCTATTCGCGCATCGTCCGTCTGGGCGAAGGGATGAACGCCTCCGGCCGGTTGAGCGAAGCGGCGATGGACCGCGCGCTCGCCGCATTGTCGGTGTGCGCCGAAAAATTGCGGCGGCGGCGCGTCCTGCTGTCGCGGTCGGTCGCGACAGAGGCGTGTCGGCGGGCGGATAATGGCGCCGACTTTGTCGAACGTGTTCGTGAAGAAACGGGAATCGTGCTCGACATCATCTCTCCGGCAGAGGAGGCGCGCCTCGCCGTGCTGGGCTGTCACCAGGCGCTGAGCAAGGGCAATGGCAACGGCCCGGCGCTGATTTTCGACATTGGCGGCGGTTCGACGGAACTTGTGCTGGTCGGCGAATGCGACGGCGAGCCGGAGATATTGGAGTGGATGAGCGTACCGTGGGGGGTCGTCTCCCTCACCGAAGCAGAGCGGTATGAGGATGCTGGCGAGCCGGTCCGGCTTGCGGCGTTTGAGGCCATGCGCGGCCGCGTCCGCAGCGCGTTTGCGACCTTTGCCGAACGCATTGCCCGGCATTTTCCCGGCGGCCGGCCCGACACGCTGCGACTGTTGGGGACCAGCGGTACCGTGACGACGCTGGCCAGCCTGCACCTCGAGCTGTCATCCTATGACCGGTCGCGCGTCGACGGACTCAACGTCGCGACCAGCGATTTGCGGGCGATCAGCCTGCGGCTGGCGCGCATGTCGCTCCATGACCGTGCCCTATTGCCCTGCATCGGGCAGGAACGGGCCGACCTCGTCGTCTCCGGCTGCGCCGTGCTGGAGGAGATTTGCACCATCTGGCCGGCAGAGCGGCTCGACGTGGCGGACCGCGGCATTCGCGAAGGGGTGCTGCGCCAGTTGATGCGCGGCCACGCCGCCCACCGGCGGGAGCGGCAGCGGTGACGGCGCGCGGACCAGGCGGGCGGACCCGCGTAAAGACCGCGCGCAACCGCACGGCGTCGTCGACGCGCTGGCTGTCGCGTCACCTCAACGACCCTTATGTCAAGCGCGCGCAGGCGGAGGGCTATCGCTCTCGCGCTGCCTATAAGTTGTTGGAGCTGGACGAAAAATTTGGCGTCCTGCGCGGCGTTTCCGCCGTCGTCGACCTCGGCATGGCGCCCGGTGGCTGGGCGCAGGTCGTGCGGCGCACGCGGCCCCAGGCGGCGCTGGTCGGCATCGACCTGTTACCGGTCGACCCGATCGATGGCGTCCATTTTCTGCAGATGGATTTCATGGATGATGCCGCGCCCGATTTGCTGATTCAGCATCTGGGTCGGGCCCCGGACCTCGTTTTGTCCGACATGGCGGCCAATACCGTCGGCCACCCCCAGACCGACCATTTGCGGACGATCGCGCTGGCCGAAGCGGCAGCCGAATTTGCGATAGAGGTGCTGGCGCCGGGGGGCAGCTTTGTCGCCAAGGTCTTTCAAGGGGGGACCAATCAGGCGCTGCTGACCCGGCTCAAACAGAATTTCGCGACCGTGAAACATGCCAAGCCGCCGTCGAGCCGAAAGGGCAGTCCCGAATTGTTCGTCATTGCCCAGGGTCGCAAGCCGCGCTGACGGCCCCCGCCTTACCCGGCCGAACGGGCCGCCGCGATCGCGGCTTTCAACGTCTCGTACCCGACCGCACCGGTCATCGCCCTGTCTCCGATTACCCAGCTGGGTGTGCCGTCAAAGCCGAGATCGCGGGCCATCTGCAAATTGTTGCGCATTTCCCGGGTGATGGCAGGGTCGGCCAGTCGGGCGGGGTCTGCGGGGATGGAAAATTGCGACGCAACGGTGGTGCGCGCCGACGCATCCGGCGACCCGCTGGCGAACAGGGCGCGGTGCACCGCCATATAGCGGCCCGACCGCGCGGCGCTCAGCGCCAGTCGTGCCGCCGCCTCGCTGTCGGCGGACAGGATCGGCAGTTCGCGGAACACGACCTTCAGCCGGCGGTCCTCGCGCAGCAACCGGTCGATGTCGGCGACGCTCGCCCGGCAGAATGTGCAAGCATAGTCGGTGAATACGACCATCGTGACATCGCCATCGGCAGCCCCCGCCCAGGCTCCCGAAAAGGGCGTTTCGATGGCACCGCGTTGGTCGTTGATCGTGGCGGCAACCCGGTCCGCTTGCAGCTTTTCCATCGCCTGCGGGATGATCTGAGGGTTGTTGAGGATATAATCGTGCACGATGCGTTCGGTGACCGCGCGATTGCTGCCGCCGTCCCACATCATCCCGGCGATAAAGCCGCTGAACAACAGTGCGACGCCCCCCGCAACCCAACTGGCCGGGTGGCGCAACCATGCGCCGGTGTCGCCGCCCCCGGCCCGACCGCCGCCTGACACGCGCTGGTTGCCGGGGCCAGCCGCCGTAGCGGGCGCGGCCGGTTGCGGGCGAGACGGTTTATCCACCGGCGCGGCGGCGGTCGGTGCATGTGCTGATGCGGGCGGTACGGGCGCATGGCCGGTGTCCACTGACGGCGCCGTAGCCTCCCCCTCCGCTGCGGCGATCGACGGAGCCGCCGGAGCGGTGGGGGGCGCGGCTGCTGGCGTAAACAGTGGCAGGCCATCGGCCCGGCCGGCTGCGGCGGCCGGGTTCGTGTCAGCCCCGGCCTTTGCCGCATCCTCCGCCGCGATCAGTTCGTCGAGTTGGGACGCGGGCGGGTCATGCCGCGTGGGAATGAGCATCCCCGCCGGTGTCTTGTCGGCAAGGCTGCGGGCCGACCCGGCCAATTTGCGTCCGCCATTGCCCGCGGCTGCGGCGGTCGCCTGCGCGCCCGCGACGATCCCTTGCCTGACCTTGGCCGCGACGTTGCGGACATGGGGTGCGGCGCTGGCGCTGGTCCGGCTTGCGGCGTCGGCGGCGCCCTTTGCGGCGACACGCAACGCCGCAGCACTCGCCTGCGCGCCGCGTTTCACCGCCTTTTTGCTGCGAGTTGCAGCGGCGCGGGCGCGGTCGCCCAGCTCGGCGCGTTCGATCGCCTCCCCGGTCCAACTGCCGATCTTGCCGGTCAGGGCCTGCGCCCGTTCCCCCAGGCTCGGCGGTGATGGCTCCGCGTCGCTGGGGATGATGATGGGACGCGCCAATAATTCGTCGGCGGTCAGATTGCTCGTCGGCCGGGCAGGGGCGACGGGCGGCGGCGCGTCGGTTGCGCGTTTGCGGGTGGGCAGCGGCGGCGGGCGGCTGATGTCCGGGCCGGCGGCGGAAGCCTCCGCAGCGGGTGCCGCAACCCCCGGCTGATTGCGCAACCATGGCTGATAATAGGTGTCGGCAGGTGCCGCCTGCCCGTCATCGCCTGCCGGTGCGCCTGGCGTTGACCGGGTCTTGTCAGTATCTGGCATCGGTCCCTTTGCTCCCCGCACGGTCGGCTGTGACTGCCGACGTTGCGCAGATCAGCTCCTGTTGCCAGTCTGTCTACCGCGCCTTCGCTCCTCATCCAAGCGGGCACGCGCAACAAGTGCGATATCCTGTGCGCGCAGCCAGTCGGGGCTGTTGGGCGGCAGCCCGCTCGACGCCGCTTCGGCGCTGAATAGTGCCGGGCCGCTCTGACCGATCAGCAAATTGCGCTCTGCTGTCGCCAGCTGTGCGCGCGCCTCATCGCCATTATGGGCATAAACGACGCCCAGCTGATACCAGGCGAACGGGTTTTCATTGTCGCGCGCGACCGCGGCGCGCAGCACCGACTCCGCCTCGGTATAATTGGCGCCATCTTCGGTGGCGATCAGCGCATGGCCCAACAGAGATGCGATCAGCGGCGACCCGCCCGACCTGTCAACGGCGGTACGCAGCGCCGTCAACGCCTCCGCCGGTTGCCCCGATTCGAGTAGAATCTGCCCTTCGAGTTCGAGGAAATAGGGGTTGAGCGGGTCGGCCGCGACCAATGCCCGCGCTTCATCGAGCGCCCGCTGCGGAAAGGCAGTGCGGTGATAGGCATAGGCACGGGCATAACGGGCCGGCAGGCTGGTGTCGCTGGCGGGGTAGTTGCGCAGCACCTGTTGCGGTTCGCTGACAAAGCCGATCAGCTTCGCACGGACGCGCTGAAACCATGCTTCCAGCTCCGGGTCGGTCGCGCGGTCCCACGCGGGGTCCTGCGAATAGGTGTCGCGCAACACCTGGACACGGTCGCCCGACAGCGGGTGCGTGCGGCCATAGGCCTGGTCATCATCCTGCGGGATATTGTAACGCATCTCCAGATTCTGGAGCTTCATGAAAAATTCGACGCTGCCCCGGCCGCTAATCCCCGCCGCAGACAAATAGCGCGCACCTGCGGCATCGGCGGTTGATTCCTGCACCCGCGAATAAGCGAGGTAACTGCCCAGCGCGGCCTGTTGGCCCGCACCCAATATGCCTGCGCCGGCCTCACCCGCGCCGGCGGCGATGGCAATCGCGCCAAGCAACAGGCTGACCAGCGCAATCCGCGTGGATCGCACCGCGCCATCCGTCCGGACGACATGCCCGCCCGCGATATGGCCAAGTTCATGCGCGATGACGCCCTGCACCTGATTAGCATTGTCGGCGTTCACGATCAGCCCGCTATGGATATAAACGATCTGTCCGCCCGCAACGAAGGCGTTGATGCTGGGGTCGTTGATCATCACGATCTCGACATCCTGCGGACGCAGACCTGCTGCGCGGATCAACGGCTCCGCCATCTGGCCAAGCAGCGCCTCGGTCTCTGCATCGCGAAGGATGGATTGCGCCGCCGCCGGACTGGCCAGCGACGAAAAGGAGACGGCAATCGCCATCAACAGGCACAACAGCCCGCGGCCGGAACGGGCCAGCGCGCGTGATACGGGGCGGAGCGAGTGCGGGGTCATACTATTCATCCTTCGTGCCCCTCCGCTGAATAGGCGCTGAAGGCTCCGCCGCCAAGCGGTTAGTGGTAACGCGGGCGCGGCATCAACGGCAGGTCGTTTGCAACATGTGCCCCGCTGTGACAAGATAGGCCTATGCGGTATGTAATTGCTGCTCTCGCTGCTCTTTTGGCACCGGGCGCCGGTCTGGCGCAGACTCCGGGCAATGCGGATTTTCGCAGCCTGTCGCCAGCGATGATCGGCGCTGCTCTGTTACCGACCTCGCCACCCGCGCCGCCTATTGTCCGCGCGGACTTTGTTGAACTGCCCGGCGCGACGGTCATCAATCGGGTTCACCTGTTCGCGCGGCCCGTTGTTGCTGCAGAGGATTTTTGCAGGCAACAAATCCTGTCACTGTGGATGACACCGATACCACGTGACCGTGCTGTGATGGCCGACACCATGCCGCGACGCATCGGCGAAGTGGAGCAAGCCGCAACCTACCGCCACAACGCGGCGGGGCAATCTTGCGGCGATGGCCAGGCCTATTTCCACATTTATGCCACCGATGCCGGAACCGCCTTTGCCGACGTGCGCCGCCTGGCCGCGCTGATCGATCAGGTCCGCGCCAGCCCCGACGCGCCCTTGCCATTTCCCGCTGACTGTCGCGATGAATTTGCATATCTGCGTCCCTGCTCGGCGTCGGCGATGCTCGCCGAACTGTCGACGGGCGCGCTGCGGTTGGTCGCGACACGGCGCGGCAACGACCTGCGCTTCGGCCTCCCGCTCGAGCATCGTGCGCGACGCGGTGAGGGGCGGCTCGTTGAGCTCAGCCTGCAGCAGGGTGTGGTGCACTATACGGTTCGGATGCTGGTGCGCGGCAATGCCGTGCGTGCGGTGCACATCATCGGCGACATCCCCATTCCCTAGGCCGCGATGCAGAAACGGCCCCGCCGGTCAGGACGGGGCCGCTTCGCTGTTTTCGGTCATGCCGACATTGCCGCGCCCGGCCAGCCTAGCCGAATGTTCGGTTCCACCAGCCGCGCCGCCGTTCCCCGCCGCTGGCCGCTGCTTCGCCGTCAGCCGATACCAGCGCGGCGTCGTCACCGTCGCTGGCCGCAGGGGTCGCAGCCTCCGGTGCCGGTTTCTTTGCCCGGCTGGCACGTTTGGGCTTTTCGACGGGTGCAGCATCTTCGACGGTCTCGACCGCCGCTGCATCACTGGCCGCGGTGGCTTTGCGGCTGCGGCGCTTGGGCTTGGCTGGCGCCCCGGCGTCGCCGTCTGCGCCTGCGTCTGGGCTGGTGCCAGTCACGGTGTCATCCGCCGCGACGTTATCGGCCACGTCATCCTCGGCCACAGGGGCCTCGGCTTTCTTGCGGCTCGACCGCGCAGGCCGCTTGGCTTTGGGCGGTGCCTCTGCCGTGTCAGCCGCATCGGCAACGATTTCGGCGGCATTGTCGGCATCGGCGTCGTCACGCTGGTCGTCGCCACCGGCTTCGCCGCTGTCCCGTCCGCTCTGGTCGGTTGTCGAGTCACCCCGACGGCCACGCCCGCCACGACGGCCACGCCGCCGCTTGCGACCGCTTTCACGGTCGCTGTCGCGGCCGCGGTCGTCGCCGGATTCGGCGATGTCGCCTTCGCGGTCGCCATCGCCGGCATCGTCGGTTGATTCGGCATCGTCGGTGCGGGCTTGTCCGCCATGGTCTGCGCCACCACGGTCGTCGCCGCGTCCGCGCCGCCGCCGGCGACCACGCTTGCGCCGCGGGCGACCGTCAGCGTCGTCGCGTTGATCGTTGCGTTCGTCGCGACCATCCTCGCCGTCCGATTCATCGACAATATCATCGTCGATGTCGTCATCCTCATCGTCGATGATGGGGGCCAGGCGCACAATGTTGGCGGGTGGCGCACCCGAATATTCGACCGACATCCGCGCGCCTTCGGTATGACCGTCGGGCTGGACTTCGATTGCAACGCCGAACCGTTCCTCGATTTCGCTCAACTCACTGCGCTTGTGGTTGAGGACATAGATGGTCGCTGCCTGGCTGGCGCGCAGCACCAGGCGGCTGCCGCGACCGCGTGCCGCCTCTTCTTCCAGCAGGCGCAGCGCCGACAGACCGGATGACGATGCGGTGCGTACCAGCCCCG
>CAZAWL010000020.1:0-14598 GCA_964488705.1 uncultured Sphingopyxis sp. | reverse complement strand
GCATTATCCTTGTCGACAATCACAGCACGGACACCTTCGGCGAAATCCGGCCGCGTCAGCACACGGCTGGCAATACGGTATTCCATGACCATATTGTCGGCGAAATCGGTGAGCAGGCGACTGTCGCGCAACTGGCGCAGGGCGACCTTGCAGGTCTGGGGGCTTTTGGTCGCGAGCGTTGCCAGCGTGGACTGGGCCCAGGCGCCCGGGTCTGCTGCCAGGCTGGCCATGATGGCTTCCAGCCCGTCGGCGCTGAAATGGCGGTTGATGTCGGGAATGTGGGCCAGGATGGGCACGTCGGGTTGCGGAGCGGGGCGGACGAGGGCGCTGCCAATGGTATCCGCACCCTGTGCACAAATCACTGCCTTGACCTCAGCCAGCGTCGCAGCCGCGACAAAGTGGCTGGCCAGACCGAGAGCGAGGCATTCGGGCCCCGATAGGCGGTGGCCCGTCAGTGCCAGATATTCGCCCACATGGCCGGCCAGTCGCGACAGATACCAGCCGCCCCCCACGTCCGGGAACAGGCCGATGCCGGTTTCGGGCATGGCGAGCCGGGTATTTTCGGTCGCCACGCGATAGCGCGCGGGCTGGCTGATGCCGACCCCGCCGCCCATGGTGACGCCGTCCATGAACGCGACGACGGGCTTGGGGTATGTGAAGATCAGGTGGTTGAGCTGATATTCGTCATGAAAAAACCTGCGGCCCGAAACTCCGCCATCGTTCAGGGCGGACTTGCGCAAAAACGCGATGTCGCCGCCGGCGCAAAAGCCGCGCGACAATTTTGGGTCGCCATCGGTTGGCACGGCATGGTCGATGAGGACGCATTCGATGGCGCGGTCGTCGCGCCAATCCATCAGCGCCCTGATCATGGCGTGCACCATGTCCAGCGTCAGCGCGTGGAGCGCAGCGGGGCGGTTTAGGCTGATGCGTCCGGCCTTGCCGTCGCGGCGGGCGATAATATCGCTTGTCATGGTCATGTCTCCGGCATAACCCTTTCAACGAAAGTCGGGGTCCATATTTTCAACCGTGGTTACACCTTAGGGTCCCGGCTTTCACTTTTCCCCATTGTCCCCGGCCGCGCCCTCATTGACGCAACAGGTCTCGGCCCACGATCATCCGCATGACCTGATTGGTCCCTTCGAGGATCGAATGGACGCGCAGGTCGCGCCAGAACCGTTCGATCGGATAGTCTTTCAGATAACCATAGCCGCCGAATAATTGCAGCGCCTTGTTGACCACCTCGCTGCCATTGTCGGTCGCAAGCCGCTTGGCCATCGCGGAAAAACGCGACTTGTCGGGCGCGTTCGCCGACACTTTGCACGCCGCCAAATAGAGCAAGGCGCGTGCCGCCTCCAAATCTGTGGCCATGTCGGCGAGCATGAATTGCGTGTTCTGGAAATCGGCGATCGGTTGGCCGAACTGCTGGCGGTCCTTGGTATAGGCGACCGCTTCGTCGAGACAGCGCTGTGCGCCCCCGAGCGAACAGGCGCCAATGTTCAGCCTGCCGCCGTCGAGGCCGGCCATGGCAAAGCGAAATCCGTCCCCTTCCGCCCCGACGCGATGGGTTGCCGGCACCCGCACATTGTCGAATATGACTTGCGCGGTGGGCGACGCATTCCAGCCCAGCTTGCGTTCCTTTGCGCCAAAGCTGACGCCGGGCATGTCCTTTTCGATGACAAGGCAGCTGATGCCCCGCGCCCCCGCATCGCCGGTGCGCACCATCGTCACATAGATGTCGTTGACACCCGCCCCGGAAATGAACTGTTTTGTCCCGTTGACAATGTAATCGTCACCGTCGCGAACAGCCACGGTTTTGAGCGCGGCGGCGTCTGATCCCGAACCCGGTTCGGTCAGGCAATAGCTCGCCATCTTGTCCATCCCGACCAGTGCCGGCAGAAACTGTGCCTTGATCTCCGCACCGCCGAAGCGGTCGATCATCCACGCCGCCATATTATGGATGGAGATGAATGCGCTGGTTGCGGGGCAGCCATAGGCCATCGCCTCCATAATCAGCGCTGCTTCGAGCCGGCCGAGGCCAATGCCACCCGATTCCTCCGACACATAGATGGCGGCGAACCCGAGTTCCGCCGCCGATTTGATGACATCGCGAGGGAAAAACTGTTCCTCGTCCCACATCGCCGCATGCGGGGTGATGGTGTCGGCGGTGAATTTGCGCGCCATATCCTGAATGGCAATCTGGTCATCGGTCAGCGCGAATTGGTCGCTCATGGCCGCTCAAAACCCCCCGGCATCGTAGCAATAATGTTACGTCGCTGGTGGACCGTGCAACGATGAGGGTCAAGCGCTTTTGCCCCAAATCTGGTTCGCGAGCCATCGCCCGCGAAACGGCTGCAGCATACCCGATTTTCCAAAAGCTTCTTGCCCTTGCGGGTGAGCGGCCTACAGTTTCATAGATCGCCGCAGAGTCGGCGCCCTTCTACCGATAGCAGGAATTGACCATGACCGACCTTCCCACCGACGGCCGCGCGCTGTTTTCCACCGTCCACGACAACGGCACGCTCGCCGTGTCGCTCGCACCACAGGTGCTGGCGCCGCTGGCCGATGACGAGGTGTTGCTGCGGGTAGAGGCAACGCCGATCAACCCGTCCGACCTCGGCCTGCTATTTGGTCCGGCGGACGTGACGACGGCGCGGGCCGACACGGCTGCCAGCGACCCGACCATGGTGATCGACATTCCGCCGGCGCTGCAGCGGGCGGTGGCGGCGCGCGTGGGGCAATCCATGCCCGTCGGCAATGAAGGTGCCGGCACGGTGGTTGCCGCCGGCGCCTCCGCGGCCGCGCAGGCGATGCTGGGCCGTGTTGTCGCGACCTTTGGCGGCGCGATGTATCGCAGCTATCGCGTCGTAAAGGTCAATGATGCGATGGTGCTGCCCGAAGGCGCTACTGCCCGCGAAGGCGCGTCGCTCACCGTTAATCCGCTGACAGCGATGGCGATGGTCGGCACCATGCGGATGGAGGGGCACAGCGCGTTGGTCCATACCGCTGCGGCATCCAATCTGGGGCAGATGCTGGTGCGTTATTGCCTGTCGGAGGGGGTTCAGCTCGTCAACATTGTGCGGTCGCAGGCGCAGGTTGACCTGCTCGCGGGGCTGGGCGCGACGCACATCGTCAACAGCAGCAGCGACAGCTTTTTCGCGGACCTGGTCGCGGCGCTGGTCGACACTGGCGCGACCATCGCCTTTGATGCAATCGGCGGCGGCAAGCTGGCCGGGCAGATACTGACGGCGATGGAGGCGGCACAGGTCAAGCGCGGTGCGGCATTTTCCATCTATGGCACCAACGTGCACAAGCAGGTCTATATTTACGGTGCACTCGACACTGGACCGACCGAGTTCAACCGCAGTTTCGGTCTGCAATGGGGCATTTGCGGATTCTTGCTGACCCCCTATCTGATGAAAGTGGGGATGGAAGAAGCGATCAACATGCGTCAAACGGTCATCGCACATCGCGGCGACATTTTTGCCAGCCAATACACCGCTGAAATTCCGCTGAGCGCGATGGTCGATCCGGCTTTGGCACCTGCCTATCAGGCCAAGGCAACCGGCAGCAAATATCTTCTGAATCCAAGTTTGTAAGCGGAGGATTTGCGTGTCGTTATTCGATCTTTCCGGCAAGACAGCGATCATCACCGGATCATCGCGTGGCATCGGCCGGGCCATCGCCGAACATTATGCGCTGCACGGCGCCAATGTCGTCATTTCGTCACGCACCAGGGAAGCGTGTGACGAGGTTGCGGCGCTGATCAACAGTCGCGACGGCGGCCGCGCCATTGCCATCCCGGCCAGCATTTCGTCCAAGCCGGCGCTGGAGGAACTCGTCGCGAGTGCGCGCGCGCACTTCGGGCCGATCGACATCCTCGTCGCCAATGCCGCGTCCAACCCCTATTATGGCCCGGCAGGCGGCATAACCGATGAACAGTTCCGCAAGATCATGGACAATAATATCCTGTCCAACCACTGGCTGGCGCAGCTGTGCTTGCCCGACATGATCGAGCGAAAAGACGGTGCCATCATCATCGTCAGCTCGATCGGCGGGGTAAAAGGGTCGGAGGTGATCGGTGCCTATTGCGTGTCCAAGGCCGCCGATATGCAGATCGCCCGCAATTATGCCGTCGAATATGGCCGGCACAATATCCGCACCAATTGCATCGCGCCCGGGCTGATCCGCACCGACATGGCGCGCGCCCTGTGGGAAAATCCGGCGGCGGAGGAACGGTTCAACACCAGCCACCCGATGCGGCGCATGGGTTTGCCCGAAGATTTGGCGGGTGCGGCGGTGTTCCTGGGCAGTCGTGCCGGCGCCTATGTCAACGGGCAGACCATTTTCGTCGATGGCGGCACGATTATCGCCGGCTGACGGTCATGCCTTGGGGTCGCGCCAGCGCAACAACCCCTCTTGCGCGACACTGGCGACCAATCGCCCGTCCTGCGTGAAAAAGCTGCCGCGGTTGAACCCGCGCGCACGCCCGGCCCACGGGCTGTCGGTGACGTACAGCAGCCAGTCGTCAACACGGAAATCGTCGTGGATCCAGACGGCGTGGTCGAGGCTGGCCGTAGTGAAACCCGGCGTTGTCCAGTTGACCGCGTGCGGCATGGCCGCCGTGCTTAGCAACATCATGTCGGACGCGTAGGCGAGGATGGCACGGTGCAGATTCATGTCGTCGCCAATAGGCGCGCCGGCACGCAGCCAGCATCGCGCGCGCGGTTCCTGCGCCACCGGGGCGCTGATCGATCGCGGGTCGATATGGCGCATCTCGATAGCGCGCATCAGCTGGAATTTGCTCATATTTTCGGCCCAGCGGCGGTCGGTCTCGAGCGCGATCCGCTCCTCCTCGCTCATCGCTGCCTCGGGCGGCGGGACATCGGGCATCGCGTCCTGATGGTGGAAGCCTGCTTCCAGCCGGTGAAAAGAGGTGGTCATCGACAGGATCGGCCGGTCGGATTGCATCGCGATGATCCGCCGGGTGGAAAAGCTGCCGCCGTCAAAATCCCGGTCGATGCGATAAAGGATTTCCTCACGTTCATCGCCGGGCCGCATGAAATAGCAATGCAGCGAATGGAGCAGCCGGTCCGGCTCCACGGTGCGCATGGCCGCCACCATGCCTTGGGCAATCACCTGACCGCCGAACACCCTGCCGACACCGCCGGGTTGACGGGTGCCGAGAAAGACGGAGTCCTCGACAGTTTTGACGTCCAATAGCGTGAGAAGTTGCGCGACGCGCCCTTCGATTGTCGGCGCCCGGCTGGTGGCCGCGTCATGGTCGGACATGATTTCTACTTTCCGTCGATATGCTGCGCTGCGGCATAACCGGCACAGCATCGCAGCGCCATACCCGGTTTAAGAAAAATCGCGATTCTTCTCGATTCTCGTAGAGAGTTGGGCTTTACCGGTCGGTGAGGACGATAGCAGGGATCGCCCGTTGCAAACGGCGCGGGACTGCGGGGAGGCAATGAAAATGAGCGAGCAAAATGACGGTGTACCTGCAGCGCGGCCATGGCCCGCCATGACCCTGCCGGAAATCGAGGCCGTGTTGTGCGCGCCGGGCGCTCCGTTCGAGATGGAAACCATCCCCATCCGCGGCGTACCGACCCGGGTTTGGAAAAATGCACCGCCGTCGATGATCACGCTCTTGCAGCTTGGCCGCAGTCACGGCGAGCGGTTGTTCTGCATCTTTGAAGATGAACGGGTCAGCTATGATGCTTTTTGCCGGGCCACGGCAACGCTTGCCGCACACATGGCGGCCAGCGGCGTCAAACCGGGCGACCGCGTCGCACTGGCCATGCGCAACCTGCCCGAATGGCCGGTGATATTGTTCGCGGCGGTCGCATGCGGGGCGATTATCGTCCCGCTCAATGCCTGGTGGACGGGGGCGGAGCTCGACTATGCACTGCGCGATTCCGGAACCTCGATGCTGGTGTGCGATGCCGAACGGCTGGAGCGGATAGCGCCCTATCTGCCCGACCTGACCGACATTTCAACGGTCATCGTTTCGCGCCCGGTCGGCGCAGCGCCTGACGGCGTCCTCGACCTCGCGGACATCATCGGCCCTGCCAATGGCTGGGCGGGGTTGCCCGACACGGCATTGCCCGACGTCACCATCCTGCCGGATGAACCGGCCGGCATTTTCTATACCTCGGGTACGACGGGGCATCCCAAGGGCGCGCTGGGCAGCCACCGCAATCTGATGACCAATATCCTGTCGTCGGGTTATTCGGGCGCGCGGACATTGTTGCGGCGGGGCGACCCCATACCGCCACCACAGCCGCGCACGTCGCTGTTGGTCATTCCGCTGTTTCACGTAACGGCATGCAGCGCCGGGCTGATGGGCTTGATCGCGTCCGGCGGTACCATGGTGCTGATGCGCAAGTGGGACCCCATTCGCGCGTTCGAGATAATCGAACAGGAACGCGTCAATGTGACTGGTGGCGTGCCGACCATAGCCTGGCAATTGCTGGAACATCCCGACCGGCACAAATATGACCTGTCCAGCCTCGAGGCGATTTCCTATGGCGGCGCGCCGTCGGCCCCCGAACTGGTCCGACGCATCCAGTCCGATCTGAAATCCGCACCCGGCAATGGCTGGGGCATGACCGAAACGATGGCAACGGTGACGACCCATGCGGCGGAGGATTATCTGAATCGGCCGACCAGTTGCGGTGCACCGGTCGCGGTGTCGGACATCAAGATCATGGACGAGGACGGCGTCAACGAACTGCCCGTCGGCGAACATGGGGAAATCTGGGCCCGCGGTCCGCAAATCGTCATGGGCTATTGGAACAAGCCGGAGGCGACGGCGGCGACCTTTGTCGATGGCTGGGTTCGCACCGGTGACATTGGTTATCTCGACGAAGAAGGTTTTTGTTACATCGCCGACCGGGCCAAGGACGTCATCATCCGCGGCGGAGAGAATATCTATTCGAGCGAGGTCGAAAATGTCCTTTATGACCACCCGGCGGTGACCGATGCCGCGCTGGTGGGCATTGCGCACCGCACATTGGGGGAGGAGCCCGCGGCGGTCGTCCACCTGGCCCCGGGGACGAGCGCGACCGAAGCGGAATTGCAGGCATGGGTGCGCGAGCGGCTGGCCAATTTCAAAGTCCCGGTGCGGGTGTTGTTTTGTGAGGAGACGCTGCCGCGCAACGCCAATGGCAAGATTCTGAAACGAGAGCTCAAGGCGCTGTTTGAATGACCCGGCCCGGCAAGCTCGCGACAAAGTCGGGCGCGCTGGCGGATGGAGAGACGCGCCGATATCGCGAGAAACAACAGATCATCCTCGACGCAGCGTCGGCGTTGATCAATGCCCACGGCACAGCAGGCATGACTCTGGCCGCGGTGGCCGACGCGGTCGGGCTGAATACCGCGAGCGTCACCTATTATTTCAAGCGCCGCGACGACCTGGCGCTGGCCTGTTACCACCGTGCGCTCGAACAGATTGAGGCCATGGTGGCAGAGGCGGGCGCCGAGGCTACGCCGCAGGCGCGCGTGCGCCATTATGTTGCGTTGAATGTCGACCATCTGCGACAGGTGCGCTGTGGCGGTGCGCGGCCCATCACCGTCCTGTCGGACATTCGCACGATGGACGACCCGGTGCGTGCCGGCCTCTCCGACCGCTATCGCGAGATCATGCGCAGGGTACGCGCCTTTTTCGGTCCGGACCGGGAGGCTGCGCACAAGGCTCTTCTGGTGGCCCGCGCCCATGTGCTGCTGGAAAATTGCTATTGGCTTCCGGCCTGGATCGGCCGCTATTCCAGTCGTGATTTTCCGCGACTGGTTGACAGGATGTGCGCGATTTTCGAACATGGGATCATGCCTTTCGATCATGGCGGTTGCGGCTGGATGCCGCCACCGGCCGAACGGTTGTCGCTGGAAACAGCGTCGGCCCCGACGGCGCAGGAACGCTTTTTGCTCGCGGCGACGCGCCTCATCAACGAACGCGGCTATCGCGGGGCGTCGGTTGAACGTATCGCGTCGGAATTGAACGTCACAAAGGGCAGTTTCTATCACCATCTGGAGGCCAAGGATGATTTGGTGATGGCTTGTTTCCGGCGCTATTTCGACAGCGTCGGCAATATTCAGCACGCCGCCGATGCGGTCGGCACGACGCACTGGGACCATCTGGCCGCGTCGATCGTCGCGTTGCTCGACATCCAGTTCTCGGACCGCGGCCCGTTGTTGCGAACCACGGCGTTGCAGGCTCTGCCGGTCGAGTTTCGGGAGGATGTGATCGACGACAGCAATCGGGTGGCGCGGCGTTTTGCCGGGACGATGATCGACGCGATCAGCGAAAAATCGATGCCCGCGATTGACCCGTTGATCGCCAGCCAGATGCTGATGGCGACGATCAATTCGGCGTACGAGCTGCGGCGGTGGGCGGAGGCGATGCCGGCGGAGGAGGCCATCCGCATTTATGGATCGACCATCGCGCAAGGGCTGTTCGGCGATTCATAGGCGCATGGCGTTGATTTACCGTGGGGGCCGTCGCTGCCTGACATAGATCAGGCCGAGTCGCGCACCACTAGCGCCGGCGCCAGAACGGACCCGCCAGTATCTTCCCCCCCAATACGGCGCAGCAGCTGGGCGACCAACTGTCGTGCGCCATCGTCAATGCGCTGGTGCACCGTGGTCAGCGGCGGAACCGTGTGGGCCGACAATGGCAGATCGTCATAGCCAACCAGGCGAACATCAGCCGGCACCTTGAGTCCGCGGTCGGTGAGGGCACGAAGCGCCGCCATTGCCACTACGTCGGAGGCGGCGACCAGCCCGTCGGGCACGTTGGCATTGCTGGCCAGCCATTCGCTGATTGCCGTATAGGCCTCATCCGCCGAAAACGGAGCGTAGATGATGTCCGGTTCCGCAACGATTCCCGCCTGCTGCAAGGTTTCGCGCACGCCGATGAGCCGGTCGGCGATCTCGGGCGCGCGCGCGTTGCCGATGAAGGCGATGTGGCGGCAGCCCTTGTCGATGAGGTGCTGTGCCGCGAGCCGGCCGCCAATGCGGTTGTCGGTGCCCACGGTGCAGTGGTCGACCCCATCGCCATGGGCACCCCAGGCGACGATAGGCCGATAGCTCGCGGCGACGGCATTGATAATGTGTAGCTGGTTCGACTGGCCGATGACGATGATACCGTCCACGCGACCCGAATCGGCGATGCGGCGTAGCCACCCATCGTCAGTGGGCACGACGCGCATCAACAGCAAGTCGTACCGGTTTTCGGTCAGCAAATCGGCCAGATGCCCCAACATCGTCATGAAAAACGGGTCGGACACATGTTGGCTGGATTCGTGGCCAAGCGGAATCACCACGCCGATGGCGCCCGTCCGTTTGGTTCGTAAATTGCGCGCCATCGCGTTCGGGGTGAACCCATGGTCGTTCGCCATAGCCTGGATGCGTTCGCGGGTGCGTAGGCTGATGAGTTCGCTGCCGGCCAGCGCGCGCGAGACAGTGCCGGGCGACACACCTGCCAGCCGCGCCAGATCCGTTATCGTCCTTACGCGCTGCGCGTCCGCCATGCTCGTGCCTTCTCCTTCACTGCTGTTCTGGTGGGAAGGAAGTGGGATTGCAAGCAAGGCGCTCATAGCCACGTCGAATCCCGGAGTTTGGCCTCAATGCAAACGTTTGTTGTTTTCCGCCGCGATTCACGATAACCGCTTGGCCAATGACGCGGCCAAAGCCGTGCAAGAACGGAAGAGAGGCATGGCCACCGCAACACCGCCTGTGGGCAACGCGATTATTGACGCAGGCCATCCCCCGCGGCCGCGCTTGTCCTGGACCCGGATTGTCGAGATGAATCTCGGCTTTCTGGGCCTGCAATTCAGCTTTGGGTTGCAGCAGGGCAATATGGCGCCGATTTATTCCTACCTCGGCGCTGATGAGGCGGCACTGCCGATCCTGCAACTGGCGGGACCGATGACCGGTCTGATCGTCCAGCCGATTATTGGCGCGATGAGCGACCGGACCAATAGTCGCTGGGGCCGACGCACTCCCTATTTTCTGGTCGGTGCACTGCTTTGCGCGCTCGGCCTGTTTGTCATGCCGCTATCGCAATCGATCCTGATGGCGGCGAGCGTGCTTTGGATTCTCGACGCCGGCAACAATATCACAATGGAGCCCTATCGCGCCTATGTCGCCGACCGGCTGGCTCGCGAACAGCAGGGGTTCGGGTTCTTGACGCAGAGTGCCTTTACCGGCCTCGCCCAATGCCTCGCACTGGGAACGCCGGCGCTGTTGGTCGGCATGTTCGGGATCAGCCGTGACGCCGTTGGTGCCAATAACATCCCGCTGACCGTGCACATCGTGTTTCTGGTCGGCGCGGTGTTGTCGCTTTCGACGGTGCTTTGGTCGGTGCTGCGCGTGCCCGAATTGCCGCTGACGCCAGAGGAGGCGGAGTCGATTGCGCGCAAGCCGAAGACAGCGGCGGCCACCGCGCGCGAGATATTCGACGCCATTCGCGACATGCCTGTGCCGATGCGCAAGCTGGGCGTGATGATGTTGTTCCAATGGTATGCGATGAGCATTTATTGGACCTATGTCACCTACTCGATAGCGCGGTCGGTCTATGGGACCAGCGAAGCGGTCAGCTCCGGTTTCCGCCAAGCGGTGCTGGACAACGGCATGATGGGGGCCTTTTACAACGCCATCGCGTTTGTCGCGGCGCTGGCAATGATGCCCGCCATCCGTCATTTTGGTGCGCGTCCCGTCCATGCCGTCGCGCTCATCTGTGGTGCGGCGGCGATGGCGCTCATTCCGCAAGTGAACCAGACCGGCATGCTGTTTCCCGCCGCTGTCGGCATCGGCATTTGCTGGGGCAGCATCATGGGCACGCCCTATGTCATGCTTGCCCGGTGCATCCCGCCCGCTCGCAATGGCGTCTATATGGGCATCTTCAACATGATGATCGTCGTGCCGATGCTGATCAACGCGGCAACCTTTCCCCTCATCTACACCCACCTGCTGGGCGGTGATGCGCGCAACGCGCTGATGTTCGGCGGCGCACTGATGCTGCTCGCAGCTTTGGCGGTCATGAACGTCCGCGATCGCGATCTCGGTACGGAATGAGACGACGAAGCGCCGTTCGATGATCTGGATTTCGCTGCAATGCACCGGCTTATGCAAAGGTTTGCATTTTTTCATTGCAAAGGTTTGCATTACGCGGCATCCAGATGCCGCACAGCACCAACTAATGCTGGCCACTTGGGGATTCGGGAGGATTAGATGACCAAAATTTCAACGCTCTTGCGCGTGTCCGCCATTGCGCTGGCCGTGTCTTCGTCAGCCGCGTTGGCGCAGGGCGCCAACCCCGCGACCGATGAATCGGAGAATGCGGATATCGTCGTCACGGGCGTGACCCGCGCGACAAACCGGCTTGATACCAGCATTTCGGTGAGCGCGATCGACGCCGGGCAGATCGCCGATGTCGCGCCGCGCAGCACGTCCGAAGTGTTCCGCCGCCTGCCGGGCATCCGTTACGAATCGTCGGCCGGTGGCGGCAACGCCAATGCCGCCGTGCGCGGCCTGCCCGCCGTGACGGGTGGTGCGCAGTTCATCTCTTTGCAGGAGGATGGCCTGCCGGTGCTGCTGTTCGGCGACCATAATTTCGCGCCGGCCGACGGGTTCGTGAAGATCGACTCCACGCTGGCCCGGGTCGAATCGGTGCGCGGTGGCAGCGCGGTGACGCTGGCGACCAACGGTAATGGCGCCATCATCAACCTGATCAACCGTACCGGTCAGGACGAAGGTGGGAGTGTCCTTTTGTCCGAAGGCCTGGATTTTCGCGACCATCGGGTCGACCTGCAATATGGCGGCGCGCTGGCGGACAATCTCTATTTCCATATTGGCGGCCATTATCAGCTTGGCGGCGACTATCGCGGCGTCGGCTATGACGCGGTTGACGGTGGCCGCATCCGGCTCAGCGTGACGCGGGAATTCGACGGCGGGTTTGTCCGTCTGTACGGCCAGGTCATCGACAAGCGGGACGCCACCTTCATGCCGCAACCGGTCCGCGTGACCGAAGTGCCCGGTTCGGTGGCTCTGACCGCAGCTGGCGCTGCGAATTTCGGGCAGACGCTGGGCACATTGTCAAACACGCTGACCGGTCTGGATGCCCGCGACGAAACGTTGCACGGTCGCAACATCATCGGTTTTCCGGTGATTGACGGTTCGGGCAACCTCATTTCCACAGACATTCGTGACGGCATCCGCACACGCGGCCGTGCCTTTGGCGGCGAAGTCGAGTTCGACCTTGGCGGCGGCTTCACCATCAACGACAAGCTGCGTTACCAGTCGTTCAGCGGGCGGTTCATTGCGCCCTTTACCCATGCCGTGAATGAAGCGAACCGGTATCTGACATCGGCATTCGGTGCGGGGACCACGGCGGTCTTCTTTAACGGTCCGAACGCGGGGCAGGCGGTCACGCCCGCATCGCTGACGGCTTTGACCGGCAACAACCTCATCACCGAAGTTTCGCTGTTCGACACGGAACTCAACGACATGAGCAATTTTGCCAATGACCTTCGGCTCAGCAACACGTTTCAAACCGGCGCGGGAGAGGTGACTGCACTGGTCGGCTTTTTCACGATGAGCCAGAATTTCGAACAGACTTGGCACTGGGGTCGCATCTTGACCTCAACCGGTCCGAACCCGTCGATCATCCAGGTTCCCGGGCGGACAGAGGCCGGCGTCTACACTTATAATGGTGCATTCGGCGCATGCTGCAACATCTTCTGGGACATGCGCGCTAGGGTGGACGCGTACTATGGCGGCCTCAATGCCGAGCTGGGTCCGGTCAATATCGACGCCAGCTTGCGGCGTGAAACGATGCACTATGACGGATTTGCCCAGTTCAGCTCGGCGCGCAATGTCGATGTGAACCGTGACGGCGTGATTGGCCCGGCCGAACAAGGTGTGCCAATCAGCGACCCGGCAACACGCGGCAACATCGGCGGAAGCCTGTCCGGCACGTCCTATTCGCTTGGCGCCAATTTCAGGGCGTCGTCGGAATTGGCACTCTTCGCGCGGTACAGCCGGGGCGTAACGTGGAACTTCGACCGGCAGTTTGGTGCATTTTCGGGTGGCGACATTGTTGCACCGGGTTTGCTGCGAAATACCACGCGTCAGATCGAGGCCGGCGTGAAATGGCGTGAAAGCGGAGACGCCATCCCCGGCAATCTCGCCCTGTACCTCACCTATTTCAACGGCCGGGCCAATTTGCGCAACTTCTCGGTCACCACCAATGTGGCAACTGGCGGCATCTACACCTCTGATGGCGTTGAACTCGAGTTGTCCTATGCCAATGGCGGATTCGACCTGTTCGGCAATGTGACCTGGACGGATGCGCAAACCCAGGCCGATTTTGGTGTGCCGGCCCGCAGCGGTCTGACACCGCGTCGGCAGGCGGACTGGATATACAATTTCGGCGCGTCCTACACCTTTGACGACCGGGTGACATTTGGCGGAGCAGTCAACGGCACCAGCGCATCCTATGTCGATTTCGAAAACCGCTATGTCCAACCGGGCTATGCTGTGGTGACGGCGTTCGTCAATGTCCGCGTTCGCGACAATGTGACGCTGTCGCTCAATGCCAACAATCTGTTCAATCAGGCCGGCTTTACCGAAGGGGACGAATCCCGCCTGTTCGATACCGATGGTAACGGCGCCTATGATACGTCGATAGGGCGGTCGATCAACGGCCGGACCGTGTCGGCTTCGCTGCGGTTTGAATTCTGACGACCAAACTGGCCGGGCGGCATGACTTTGCTGTCCGGCCAGTCATAGACATATCATGCGCTGACCCCCACTAGGCGGCGTATCGGGTTTTGAATTTCATATAAAGATTGCCGCCGTGCTCGTTACGCATTCCTCCACTTCGGCTGTGATTGCCGACCTGCGCTGGGACTGTGTGCCTGTGCCCGACCGAGATTGGGGCGGCCGCGCCATCCCGGTCATTAGGCCGTGCGACGTTGTCGATGTCGATGGACGGTTCGACTATTGGGATGCCTGGCCGTTGTTGAGCGGCGACGGCGAGATTCATCGGCGTGCCGATGGCGGTGAAATCTGGTTTGCGCTCGCCGCACAGCGCGGCGACGACCCTGACAACCGCCACGATATTGCCGCCATTCATACATTGGTGCGGCGTGATGGCGGGTTTTTTTCGTTGGGGCCGACGCTGCCCGCCGGGCACGGACCCGGTAGCCGGCAATGGTCAGGTAGCGCCACGCTCGGTACCGAGAGCGGCCTCGTCCGGCTCTTTTACACCGCCGCGGGCGTCGCGGGCGAGCCGCGACGCAGCTTTGCGCAGCGGATCGTCTGCGTTACCGGTCGGGTCGACGGGGACGGTGTCGGCGCGTTTGGCGACGCGCATGAATGTGTCATTGCCGATGGTCACGATTACCAGCTCGTCGGACCGACCGACGGTGTTCCCGGCATGATCAAGGGGTTTCGCGACCCCGAATTTTTTCGCGACCCGGCAACCGGGCGGGAATGGCTGACCTTTACCGCCTCTTCTGCGCGCGCGCCGGGCACGCATGATGGTGTGGTCGGTATTGCGGCACTCGACAGTGGCCGAATGGTGGCGCGCCTGCT
>CAZAWL010000019.1:0-14899 GCA_964488705.1 uncultured Sphingopyxis sp. | reverse complement strand
TATCGTGCGCCAGATGCTGCAAAAGGTCGAAATCACCCATGGCGGCGATACGACGCTGTTGCCGGGCGAGCAGATCGACCGCGAGGAGATGGACGAAGTCAATGCGCGTCTGGCCAAGGGTCAGAAGCCGGCGACGGGCAAGCCCATCCTGCTCGGCATCACCAAGGCGAGCCTGCAAACCCGCAGCTTCATTTCCGCTGCGTCGTTCCAGGAAACGACTCGTGTGCTGACCGAGGCATCGGTGCAGGGCAAGGTCGATACGCTGATGGGCCTGAAGGAAAATGTCATCGTCGGTCGCCTCATCCCGGCAGGGACAGGTGCGGCGATGAACCGGGTGCGCGTCACCGCCTCGTCGCGCGATGCCGCGCTGCGGGCGTCGATGCGTGCCGCCAACGAAGCCATGCTGGCTGCCGCGGATAGCGCCGAGGTCGAACATGCTGCCGAATTGGCCCAGGGCCCCGAAGCGGCGATTGGTGACGACCCGCTGGGCACGGTGGTCGGCGACAATTTCGTCACCGACGATGTTGTAGAGAACGACGACAACAGCTGATCAGTCGGGCATTGCCCGCTGACGCCAAAGAAAAAAGCCCCGCCGGGTCATCCGGTGGGGCTTTTTTGTGGTCGGGGTCGGGGTCGGGCGGCTGGCGATGCGGTGCTGGCCCGCATCAGTCGGCCACCAGCCCGATGATGAAATAGAGGATGACCGGCAGGCCAAAGATGAGCGTTGCGGCGACCCAGCCGACGCGCACCAGCATGGTGTCGACATCGAAATAATTGGCGATACCGGAGCAAACGCCCATAATCTTGCGGTTCGACCGGTCCAGACGGAAAGTGCGGTTCATTGTCATTCAACCTTTGCTGAAGTGAAATGGGTGTCAGGCGAGTGCCGGTGCGGCGGTCGCGGCGAAAACCATGGCGGTCGAATAGAGGGCGATGGCAGTGGCCATGACATAGCTGCCGGTGCTGCTGTTGACGAACTGGGACATGATGACTTCCTTTTGTTGCAGTGTGGTTGGGGTGCTGGTCAGGCCAGCGACGGTACGGTGGTTGCGGCAAAGACCATGGCGGTCGACCACAGGGTGATGATGGTGGCGGCGACATAGCTGCCGGTCGTGCTGTTGATGATGCGTGACATAATTTTACCCTTTCGAAATTGCGTTCCGGCGACGATGCCGGGATGTCCCAGTCAATGCAGGGACCGTGCCAATTTGAAGAAATGGCTGAAATGCGCGATTTCCGTCGACGGGCAAATTTGGCCGTACGCGAAAAATGCGATTAATGCGGTGTGAATGCCCAATAGTGGGAATATTCACCGAACAGTTGGGAATCGATCGGCTATGGTGCCATCAACCGCGCCCGTCTAAGCGCGTGTGCATGGTTATAGCCGACCTGGCCCTGCACAATTTCCGCAACCATGGCGCAACACGGCTGGCGCCCGGGCCGGGCCTCAATATTCTAGCGGGCCCCAATGGGGCGGGTAAAACCAACATATTGGAGGCGGTGTCACTGTTGGCGCCGGGCCGCGGACTGCGTGGTGCCGTCTTTGCCGACATGGCGCGCGATGGCGCGGGCGGCGGCTTTGCCATTCATGCCGACTGTGCCGTGCCCGGCGATGCTGGTGCCAATGTCAGCATCGGCACCGCCGTCGAACCGGCGCATCCGGGCCGGCGGCGCGTGCGCATCAACCGCGCCGACGCGGCCGCCACCAGCATGGCCGAATGGCTGTCGGTCCTGTGGGTGACGCCGGCCATGGACCGCCTGTTCGTCGATGGGCCAAGCGGGCGCCGACGGTTTCTGGACCGGATGGTATTGGCGCTCGAGCCGGGCCACAGCCATCACGCCAGTCGTTATGACGCGGCATTACGCGCGCGCACCCGGCTGTTGGGGCAGGACGAGGCACCCGACCCGCTCTGGCTCGACGCGCTGGAGGCGCAACTGGCCGATCATGGCGTCGCCATCGACGCGGCGCGACACCGGCTGGTGGACGCACTGCGCGCCGAACTGGCACGCGCCGATGATGGGCCATTTGCCCAACCCGACATCGCGCTGGTCATGCCCGATGGCGCGGCGGCAGCGCCATGGACGGTGCCGCAGTTGCAGCAGGATCTGGCACAGGCTCGCGCCCGCGATGCCGCAGCTGGCCGGGCGCTGGTCGGCCCGCACAGAACCGACATGTTGGTATCGCACGTGACGCATGGTCAACCGGCGGCGCGCTGTTCGACGGGGGAACAAAAGGCGTTGCTCCTTTCCCTCGTCCTTGCGCATGGCGATCTGGTCGGAGAGCTGCGGCAGCGCCGGCCGATCCTGTTGCTCGACGAATTGGCGGCACATCTTGACCCGATCCGGCGCGCCGCCTTGTTCGACCGGCTCGACCAATCGGGAACGCAGGTTTGGATGACGGGGACGGAGATGGCGTTATTCGCCGCTGTTCGGGCGCACCACCCGCGCTGGGCCATCGTCAATGGATGCGTGGCCACACCCATGGCCTGACGCTGGCCAAAGCTTTTTGCAAATAGTTTGCAATTGCTCTTGTAACTGCAATCCAATCGCAATAAGAGCGTTGCGAAAGGAAATTGCATGTCCCCGGTTGCCCTGTTTCGCCCCCCCCTCACGGCCATGGCGCTCTGTCTGTGCGTCGCCGCTGCAGCGCCTGCGCTGGCAAATGAAGCGGCGGCCGCCACGGGTGAGGATGAGCAAAATCGCGACATTATCGTCACTGGTGCCGATGACGGCTATCGCACCATTTCGACGACCAGCGGCACAAAGACGGACACCGCCATCCTCGACGTGCCGCAATCCATCGCCGTGGTCACATCCCAGCAATTGTCGGATCAGCAAATCCGTTCGGTCGCTGACCTTGTCCGCCTGATCCCCGGTGTATCGGCCGGGCAGGGGGAGGGGCATCGCGACCAGATCACCCTGCGCGGCAACAACAGCACCGCCGACTTTTTCGTCGACGGGCTGCGCGACGATGTCCAGTATTTCCGCAGCTTTTATAATGTGGAACGGGTGGAGGTGCACCGCGGTCCCAACGCCATGATCTTTGGCCGCGGCGGCGGCGGCGGGCTGATCAACCGGATTACCAAGGGCGCGATGATCGGCGAACGTGCCATCGACCTGACGCTGTCCGGCGACAGTTTCGGCAGCGCCTATGGTGCCGTCGACATCAATCAGCCGCTGTCGGACGCCAGCGCACTCCGCCTCAACGCCTTTTACGAGCGGCTGGACAATCACCGCGACGCCTTTTCCGGCGACCGCTATGCCATCAACCCGGTGTTCGGCGCCAATCTGGGCGATAGCGTTCGGGTCCAGCTCGGCTATGAATATGTGCGCGACGACCGCGTTGTCGATCGCGGCATCCCGTCCGCCTTTGTCGGCAGCCTCGCAACATCCGCCGCGCCCGTCACCGGCTTTCGTGACGCCTATTTCGGTGTGCGCGGTGTCAACGAAACCGATTTCGAAGCGCATGTCGGCACATTCCGTGCCGAAGCGGATGTGACGCCGGACCTGACGCTCAGCGCCCACATCCTCTATGGCGACTATGACAAGCTTTACACCAACGCTTTTCCGGCGACGGCCGTGCGCACCGCCACCAGTGGCCCATTCACCGGGCAACAGGTGATCGGCATAGAGGCGTATCGGGACCCGACGACGCGCCAGAATTTCATCGCCCAGGCCAATGCCCGCTGGACACTCGATACCGGCGGCATTGGCCATGTTATCCTGATCGGTGGCGAATATACTGACCAGGACACAGTTAATGAACGCATCAACGGCTTTTTCAGCTCGACGATGTTTGCCAGCGCCAACCGGCGCACCGACATACTCTTCCGCGACCCGGCGACCATCCCCGCCATAACATTTCTGGCGGGGCCGACCGGCAACAGCAACCGCGCCAACCGCACCCGCGTCGAACAGACATCGGTCTACGGCCAGGACCAGATCAGCCTGTCGGAATCCGTCGACCTCGTCCTCGGCCTGCGTTACGACCGGTTCGACATTGCCGCGACCAACCTCTTCACCAACGCCACCGTCGCGCGCAGCGACGAGCTCTGGTCGCCACGCGCGGGACTGGTGGTCAAACCCAGCCCCAACTCCACCCTCTATGTCAGCTATTCACGATCCTACCTGCCGCAATCGGGTGACCAGTTCACCAGCCTCGATGCGACCAGCGCCGCGCTGGTGCCGGAACGGTTCGACAATTACGAAATCGGGGCGAAATGGGACATCCGCCCCGGGCTGACCGGCACGGTCGCCATATTCCGCCTCGACCGCAGCAACACTCGCGCGCCAGGGCCCGTCGCCGGCACCATCGTGCAAATTGGCGAACAGCGCAGCAGCGGCGTGGAGCTTGGCCTCGTCGGCCAGATCATGCCGGCGTGGCAAGTGGCGTTGGGCTATGCCCGCATCGATGCGGAAATTACTGCCACGACGAGCGCCGCGCCGACCGGCCGACGACTCGCCCAGGTGCCGCGCAACCAGTTGACGCTGTGGAACCGCTATCAGGTCAACGACCAGGTCGGCGTGGGGCTGGGCGTCTACCACCAGTCGTCCCAGTTCGCGAGCATCAGCAATGCGACGCGCCTGCCGGGCTATACCCGGGTCGATGCGGCGCTGTTCCTGCGGCTCAGCGATGTCATCGACGCGCAACTGAATGTCGAAAACCTGCTGGGTGAGCGCTATTTTCCGGTCGCCCATAACGACAACAACATCTCGACCGGCGCGCCGACCAATGCGCGCTTGACGCTGAACATGCATTTCTGATCGTCGGCGGCCGCCGCCGACCCGCGGTGCCTATAGCGACGGTACGAGCCGCGACGCCCGTGGCGTTGCCCCATTGCCTGCGCCTGCCGGATGGGCTAGTCGCCGCTCGCGCAGGCGGGTGTAGCTCAATGGTAGAGCAGAAGCTTCCCAAGCTTACGACGAGGGTTCGATTCCCTTCACCCGCTCCACGCGCCGGCCCTCGTGCAGACGGCTAGCCGCCATTGAGGGCAGCGATGAGACCGGCTGCAGCGGCGGTGTCAAAATATTCGCGTAACTGCTGCACCTGGCCATTGACGACATCCGCAACGACGCAAACGGGCAGGGCCAGAGGCGTGCCGTCAGGCAAACTGCCGCAGACATCATGCTCCTCGACAAAGCCACTGGCCGTCGCGCCGCGCACGATGTTGGCATAATGCAGATCGGGGACGACCCGCTTTACCGCCAGCGCAAAGCCCAACAGCGCGTCGATAGCCATGGGTGCGCCGCCATTTTGCTGACCCGTAAAGTCCGTAGTGCACAGCGCCCGCACCGCATCGGCCCGGCCTGCGGCAAAGGCGGCAAACAAATTCTCGGCCACATGCAGATCCGTCATCGATGCTGTTCTCCTTCGGTCGCTGATCACCCGCATAGAGCATGACCACACACAGTCGGCGCTTGCGTTCGTCGCGACTTTGCGGCTTGTAGCCAGCATCTATGACCAGCACCAGTACAGAGCCCCGCCCAGCGGCCAGCAAAGCCGACGCGGCCGGGATGCCGCCGGCGATCCGCTTTGTCCTGGCGACGATGGTCATCAACGCGATGGGCTTTGGCATCATCGTGCCTGTCGTCCCGTCGCTGTTGATGGAACTGGGCTCGGTCAGCATCTCCGGGGCCACGGCCATTGGCGGCTGGCTCGCCCTCACCTTTGCGGTGATGCAATTTCTCTGCTCGCCGATCGTCGGCAATCTGTCCGACCGGTTCGGCCGGCGCCCGGTATTGCTCGCGTCGATGGGCGGCTTTGCGCTCGATTTCATCGTCCTTGCGATCGCACCGACATTATTGTGGGTATTTCTGGCGCGCGGATTGTCAGGGTTGTTCGGCGCATCCAACGGGCCGGCGCAATCGGTGATCGCCGATCTCATCCCCGCTGACCGCCGCGCCCGTTATTATGGTCTGATTGGCGCTGCCTTTGGTGTAGGCTTTGTGCTGGGGCCGGTGATTGGCGGCCTTTTGGGCGAATGGGGACCGCGTGTGCCCTTTTGGCTGGCGGCGGCGCTGACCGGTGCCAATTTCATCTATGGCTATTTTGTCCTGCCGGAAACGTTGGCGCCAGAGAATCGCCGTCCCTTTGTCTGGCGGCGCGCCAACCCGGTCGGTGCGTTGCTGCATGTGCGCAAGCTGCCCGGCATTGCGCCGATCGCCACCACCTATTTGCTGTGGCAGGTGGCGACGCTCATCTACCCCATGACATGGGCCTATTTCGCGATTGGGCGCTATGGCTGGTCGCACAGTCTGGTCGGCGGCTCGCTGGCGATGGTTGGGCTGTCGATCGCTCTGTCACAGACGCTGGTGCTGCCGCGTATGAATGCCCGGTTCGGCGAACGGCAGACCGCGATGATCGGCATTGTCGGCGGTGCCCTGACCATGCTCGGCTATGTGTTTGCGGACACAACGCTGCTGGCGCTGTTGCTGTTGCCCTTTGTCAGCTTTCAGTCGCTGGTGCACCCCAATCTGACGGCGATGATGACCCGGCGCGCCAGTGCCAGCACGCAGGGCGAGGTTCAGGGCTTTGCATCTGCCATCATGGCGCTGGGCTCGCTCGCCGCGCCTTTGGTGTTCAACCCGCTGCTCGCCTGGTTCACCGGCCCAAAAGCCCCGTTCATCTTTCACGGCGCAGCCTTTGCACTGGCCGGTCTGTTGGCGCTGGCGTGCCTGCCCGTCCTGCGGCTGGTCGGGCGGTCGCCGAACGCCCAGCGCGCCTAGGGTGCCGCTGCCGCTTTTGGCCGCAGCAGGTACAGCGGCACGGCTGTCAGCATCAACGCACAGCTCAGCAGCAACGCCTCCTGCCCCGACCCCCACAGGATGACCGCCGCCGCGCCCAGTCCGACGATGGCGACCGGGCGCGCAACGCCGATCATCAGGGCCGCCGCGCAGCCGCCGACATAGAGCCACACGGTCGCCGCTGTCGTCAGGCGCAGCATGAAGTCCAGAACATCGGTCAGCCCCGGCGTCGTGCCTGACAGGATGAGAATGCTGACAAACGCGCTCGACAGCAGGATGGCGAGGGTCGGTACGTCGCGATGGTTGACCCGGGCGAAACGGGCGGGGATGAGCCCGGCCCGCGCCATGCCCAACGGCACCTCGCCTTGCAGCAAAATCCACCCGTTAAGGCATCCAACTGCCGCGATGGCGGCAAAGGCCGCGATCAGCAAACTGGCCGCATTGCCCCAATATTGCGTGACAAACAGCGCCACCGGGGCATCCGCCCCGACCAGCGCCCCTTGTGGCAGAGCGAGCAGGATCCCGTTGCTGATGATAAGATAAAGCAAACCGGTGAACGCCGTTCCGATCAACGTCGCCCGCGCGATGTTGCGCGCCGGGTCGCGGACCCGCTCGGCGGCGAGCGAGGCGGCCTCGAACCCGACCAAGGGATAAAAGGCGAGCGCCAGCGCCGGCAGCAGCTGGTCCGATGCAAAGGGGGGGTGGGCGTGTGACACAAATGTGCCGGGGTCGGTAAAGCCCAGCCCGATCAGGATCGCCACCACGGCCACCAGCGGCATCAGTTTGAGGATCGTCGTCAGCACCTGAAACCGGCCAGCCCCCCTGGCGCCGCCGAGGTTGAGCGCGGTCAGCGCCCATACCAATGTCGTCGCACCGAGCGCGGTGGCGAGCGGTGTCGCGGTGAGCGCAGGCACAAAGCTCGCGCTATAGCGCACGGCGGTTAGTGCGATGATGGCGTTGGCAGAACAGGTGCCGACCCAATAGCTCCAACCGACCAGCAAGCCCGGCAGAGGACCCAGCGCTTCGCCCACGATGGCAACGGTGCCGGTCGCCTGTGGTCGCGCGGCGGCCAGCCGCGACAGCACGGAGGCGAGGATGAGCGCACAGGGTATGGCCACCAGCCAAGCCACCAGCGCCGTCCAGCCAAAGGGCGCCAGCTGCGCAGGGACGACAAAGATGCCGGCACCGATCATGCCGCCGACGACGAGCGCGGACGCGGTCCATACGCCAAATGGTCGCCGTTCGGCGTCGCTGGCCTGGGTCAAGCCGATCCCCCCCCTCTTGTTATCGACAGTGGACGTGTCGACAATGCAGGGCCCTGTGATGCCCGATCGGGGGCGATTGCGCAAATGCCCGCCCAACCGCTATTGGGGGGCTGTGCCTGACCCTGCCGACCACCGCCCGACCGACAATAGCGCACCGGCTGCGCCGCGCGCCTATCACCCCCGGTTGATGGAGGCGGCGCTGGCGCTGTCCGCCAACCGTCTGTCACAGGCCGAACCGCTATTGCGGGCGCACCTCAAGGCGGATCCGTTCGACGTCGCGGCGATGCGGATGCTCGCGGAACTGGCGGGCCGGATCGGCCGGTACAAGGATGCCGAAAAACTGTTGCGCCGTGCGCTGGAACTGCGCCCCGCCTTTTCTGCGGCGCGCGCCAACCTCGCCATCGTGCTCTACCGGCTCAACCGGCCGCTCGACGCCATTGCCGAACTTGACCGGTTGATGGCCGATGATCCCGACCATGTCGGCCATGCCAACCTCAAAGCGGCGGCGCTGGCGCGCATTGGCGGCTTTGACGATGCGATTACGCTGTACGAGGCCGTGCTCAAGCAGATGCCCGACCAGCCCAAAGTGTGGATGAGCTATGGTCATATGCTCAAGACAGTCGGGCGGCAGGCGGACGGTGTGGCCGCCTATCGCCGGGCGATCACCCTCGCGCCGCATCTGGGCGAAGTGTGGTGGAGCCTCGCCAACCTCAAGACCGTGCAGTTCGATGATGCCGATATCGCGGCGATGCAGGCTGCCTTGACCAGCGACACGCTATCGGTGGAGGACAGGTTCCACATCGATTTCGCGCTGGGCAAGGCATTTGAGGACAGGCATGCGGCCGCAACCGCCTTTGCCCATTATGCCGCCGGCAATGCGCTGCGGCGGACCCGGCAGAGCTATGATGCGGCGGAAACGACGCGCTTTGTCGATGCCGCTATCGCCGCCATCGACAATGGCCTGTTCGACGGAGCGGTGGCGGAGGGGTGCCCCGCGCACGACCCCATATTCGTGCTCGGCATGCCGCGCGCGGGCTCAACCCTGATCGAACAGATATTGTCGAGTCACAGCCAGGTCGAAGGGACGTCGGAACTGCCCGACATGCCGGCGCTGGCCCGGCAAATTACCGATTATCCGGCGGGCCTCGCCACGATCGACGGCGCGCGGCGTCACGCCATCGGGGCAGAATATATCGACCGCACGCGCATCCAGCGGCAGACCGACCGACCATTTTTCGTCGACAAATTACCCAATAATTGGGCGCACATCCTGCTTATCATGCTGACGCTGCCCAACGCGACCATCATCGACGCGCGCCGTCACCCGCTGGGCTGCTGTTTTTCCAATTTCAAACAGCATTTCGCCCGCGGTCAGGCCTTTTCCTATGCGCTCGACGATATGGGACATTATTACCGCGACTATGTCCGGCTGACGGCGGCCGTCGACCGGGCGGTGCCGGGACGCATCCACCGTGTCCATTATGAAGCGATGGTCGATGATACTGAGGAGTCGGTCCGCGCGCTGCTCGCCGCGTGCGGCCTAGGCTTTGAACCGGCCTGCATGGCATTCCACAAGACCGAACGGGCCGTACGAACCGCAAGTTCGGAACAAGTGCGTCAGCCCATTTTTCGCGACGGCACGGACGCCTGGGTGGCCTTCGAACCCTGGCTCGATCCGCTCAAGGCCGCGCTCTGCGACGTGCTTGACGCCTACCCCCAAGTGCCGGAGGCGATGCGCTAGCCGTGGCAATAATGCCACGTTCGCCCGCAATCATCGGCCACCTGCTTTCGTAATATTGACCAATAATGTCTCGGGGCGCAGTATCTGCATAACACAGTTGCTGCCTCGGGGGCTTTCCATGCGCAAAATCCATTCGTCCGCCGTTCTCGCCGTGCTGCTGAGCACGTCGGCATTTGTCGCGTCGCCAGCGCTGGCACAAAGTGCGCCCGCCGCCGAAGAGGAGAGTGACGACATCATCGTCACCGCCCAAAAGCGCGAGGAAAACCTGCAGGACGTGCCGATCAGCGTGCAGGTGCTGGGCACCAGACGGCTCGACCAGCTCAATATTTCGAACTTCAACCAATATACGGCGCTGTTGCCGTCGGTGGCGTTCCAGAGCTCGCAGCCGGGCCAGACCACCGTCTATATGCGCGGCGTCGCCTCTGGCGGTGACGGCAACCATTCCGGTTCGCTGCCGTCGGTGGGTGTCTATCTCGACGAACAGCCGGTAACGACGATTGGCGGCACACTCGACGTCCACGTCTATGACATCGCCCGTATCGAAAGCCTCGCCGGACCGCAGGGCACGCTTTACGGCGCGTCGTCGCAGGCGGGCACGATCCGCATCATCACCAATCGGCCCGATGCGTCGGGCTTTGAGGGGCGGTTCGATGCCGAACTGAACACCGTGCACAGTGGTGGCGTCGGCGGCCGGATCGAAGGGATGCTGAACCTGCCGATCTCGGAAAACGCGGCTTTCCGCGTCGTCGGCTTTTACCGGCATGATTCGGGCTATATCGACAATATTCCGGGCACGCGCAGTTTCCTGCCCCAGCCGGGCGGCATTTCGGTCAACAATGCGCCCTTTGTCGAGGAAGATTATAACGATCTGGAAGTCTATGGCGCGCGCGCCGCGCTGCAGATCGACCTTGATGATAATTGGACGGTGACGCCGTCGGTTCTGTATCAGAACATGCATGCCGACGGCAGTTTTGCCTATGACCCGCGTGTCGGTGACCTCCAGGTACAACGGTTCGGGCCGGAGTTCCGCAACGACGAATTCGTCCAGGCGGCGCTGACCATCGAAGGGCAGATCGGCAATTGGGACCTGACCTATGCCGGTGCCTATCTCGACCGGCAGGCGGAACAGTCGAGCGACTATATCGATTATGCAGAGGCATATGACAGCCTCTATTCCTCGGTCGGGGGCATTGCCGGCTATTTCTATTTCACCAATGCCGCCGGTAACCAGATCAACCCGCGCCAGCAGGTGATCGGTTCCGACCATTTCCGCAAACTCAGCCAGGAATTCCGCATCTCCTCCCCGCAGGATTCGCGGTTCCGTGTCGTCGCCGGTGCCTTTTTCCAGCGACAGAGCAATCAGATTTTCCAGGATTATCAGGTGGCCGGTCTCGACCCCGCCTTGTCGGTCAACGGTCGTCCCGGCACCTTGTGGTTGACGCGGCAGGAACGCGTCGATCGCGACTATGCGCTGTTCGGCGAAGCGAGTTTCGACATCACCGACAGCGTCACTCTGACCGCGGGCGGACGCTTGTTTCGCTATGACAATACGTTGATCGGATTTTTTGGCTTTGGCCGCAACCCTGCCTTTTTCCAGGGAGCGATGGGCAATCCTCCGCCCAACGCGGCGGGCAGCTCACGCACCGGTGTTGCGGGCTGTTTCACCACCAGCGGTGTCCGCTTGCGGGAGGCGCAGCTGGCCGGGCAGACCAATTTGACGCTGATCCCCGGCGTGGTGCCGGGGACGCCCTGTACCAACCTCGCCAATTTCCAGAATGGCGGGCTGGTGCCGGTGCAGGCCAAGGATGACGGCTTTACCCACCGCATCAACATCAACTGGGACGTCACCGACGATGTCTTGCTCTATGCCACTTGGTCGCGCGGCTTCCGCCCCGGCGGCATCAACCGGCGCGCCGACGTGCCGCCCTATGATGCCGATTTCCTGACCAACTATGAAATCGGCTGGAAAACGACGTTCCCGGGCACCGGCGTGCGTTTCAATGGCGCGATCTATCAGCAAAATTGGAATGACTTCCAATTCTCCTTCCTCGGCCCCAACAGCTTTACGGTCATCAACAACGGCCCCAATGCCCGCATCCGCGGCATTGAAATGGACCTCAACTATCAGGTCGACGGGTTCAACCTGACGGCTGCGGCATCCTATACCGACGCTGAAACCCGACAGAATCTGTGTGCGCTGGCGGACCCGACCTTTACCTGCGCCGACACCGGCAACGGCAATTTCGTCTCCGCTCCCGCCGGCACGCGGCTGCCCATCACCCCCCGGTTCAAGGCGAGCGCCTCCGCTCGCTACAGCTTTGATCTGGGCGATGCGCGGGCGCATGTGCAGGGCGTGTTGGCACACCAAAGCTCGGCTTCGTCGGATATCCGCACCGCGATTGTTCAGGCGGGGACGGGCAATACGGTCAACCCGGCGGCGTTGCAGGGGCGGCTCGAAGGGTTCACCACCGTCGGCCTGTCGACGGGCGTCGACTGGTCCAACTGGACCTTTGAAGCCTTTGTCGCCAACCTGTTCGACGAGCGCGGGCAGTTGTCGCGGTTCCAACAATGCGGCAGCTGTTCGCAGCGGCCCTACATCGTGCCCAATCAGCCGCGCACCTTTGGACTGCGTGCCGGATACAGGTTCTAAACCCATGGAACGGTTGGTCGTGATGGCCGCGATGGCGGCGCTGTTGTCGGGCTGCGGGGGTGCGTCAGAGCCGACGTCGGCACAGGATCAGGCGGCGGCCCCGGCGGCCCCCGCAGCGCCGTCTGCGCCGTCCGCGCCGGCAGCGCCCGTCGCTGCACCGGGCGCAACGGCAACGGCGGTGGCGATGCCGGCTGGCGACGCCACCCGCGGGCGCTCGGTTTTCAACCAGTGCCGTGCCTGTCACGCGGTTGAACCGGGACGCAACGGAATCGGCCCGTCATTGGCCGGCGTCATCGGCCGAGAGGCCGGTGCCGTTACCGGCTATGTCTATTCGCCTGCCAACAAGAATAGCCATGTCCGCTGGGACCCGCAGACCATGTTCACCTATCTGGCGGCGCCCGCCGTCACCATTCCCGGGACAAAGATGACCTTTGCCCTGCGTGATGCGCAGCAGCGCGCCGACGTCATCGCCTATCTGCAATCGCTGTAGCCGCGCCAGACTAGAGCGCGCGCAGCGCCTCGGCCGGGCGGCTCGACAGGATGGGGATGGAGCCCGCAAGGCCGATGCCGAGCGTCAGCCCGACGCCCGCCAGGACCGTCCCGCCAACCACCGCCCAATCGGGCGACCAGCCAAAATCGAACAGTCCGGTGACGACATACCAGGCCGCTGCGATGCCGAGCGCCAGGGCAACCGTCGCCAGCACCAGCGCCAGCAGCAGATATTCGATCGCCTGCGCCGCCAATATTTGACGCCGCGTCGCGCCAAGCGTTTTCATGATGACGGCGTCATAGCTGCGGCTCTGTCGGGACGCCGCAATCGCGCCGACCAGCACGGCGATGCCCGCGAGGATGGTGATCGATGCGGCGGCCAATATGGCAGCCGACATCTGGTCGAGCACGACGCTGATCTGGCCGATAACCTCCCCCACCGCGATAATGCTGACCGCCGGCAAAGCCGCCAGCACCGCGCGGCTGATCGCCCCTTCTGAGGCGGGCGTGGTATCGATCGTGGCAGCAAATGTATGCGGCGCGCTGGCCAGCACATTGGGTGAAAAGACGAGGATGTAATTGAACCCCATCGTGTCCCAGTTGATCTGCCGCAACGAGGCGATGCGCGCTTCAATCTCCCGGCCCAGAACATTGACGGTCAGGCTGTCGCCGACGCCGATCGCCAATATTGTCGCTGCCTCCTGATCGATGCTGACCAGAGGCGGTCCGGCATAATCGGCGGGCCACCACGCACCAGCGGTCAGCTCGCTGCCGGGCGGCAGGGAGGCGCTATAGGTGATGCCGCGGTCACCGCGCAGGAACCATGCGCCATCGGGCAATTCCGCGAGGTCGGCGACGCGCTGACCGGCAAAGGCAACGATGGTCCCGCGCAGCGCGGGCACGGTTGCAATCACTGCGTTGCGGTCGACGGCGGCGACGGTGGATCGAAAGGCCGGCTCCTGTGCGGCGGGGATGTCGAGCACGAACTGGCTGGGCGCGCGTTGTGGTACGGTCCGCGCGATTTCGGCGGCAAGGCTGGTCTGGATGCCCGCCAGTGTGACGAACAATGTCAGCGCCAGCCCCAGCGCCACGACGAGCGCCGCCGTTTGCGTGCCGGGTCGATGCAGGTTGGCGATGGCCATGCGCAGCAATGGCCGCGCCGGCCGCGGCAATCGGGCGGCGATCAGGCCGACGATCCGGCCGAGGCCGAGCAACAGGCCGAGCACGGCGGCAATGGCGGCCAGCACACCGGCAGAAAAAAGTGGTTCACGCGCAGTGCCGAGCGCGAGTGCGATGACCCCCGCGATGGCCACCGAGACCGCGAATATCGTCGACCGGTCCAGCGACCAGCGCGGCTCGACCGTCGCCCGGAACAGTGCGGCGGCAGGCTGGGTCTTGGCGCGCGACAGCGGCGGCAGGGTAAAGATCAGGGCGACGAGCAACCCATAGGCCGCAGCGGTCAGGAGCGCGACGGGTTCGAACGACAATCCCGGCTGAACGGGCAGTGCGTCGCCCAGCATCCAGATCAGCACGGGCGGGACGAGGGCGCCGATGACAAGGCCGCCGACGATCGCCGCCAGTGCGACAATTCCGATCTGGGCCAGATAGATGCGCCGGATGTCCGCCGACTGCGCGCCCAGAATCTTTAGCGTTGCGATGGTGCCCCGCCGCGCCGCCAGATAGGAGGCAACGCCATTGCTGACGCCGATGCCGGCGATAACCAGCGCGGCCAGACCGATCAGGCTGAGGAACTGGCCCATCCGTTCAAAAAAGCGCCCGGCACCGGGGGCGGCCCGAAAACGGTCCTTCACCGTCCAGCCCGACGACCGATATTGGTCCACCAGATCGTCCGCCATGGCCGACGCATCCGCCGACGCGGGCAGGCGCAGGCGATATTTGGCGGTGTACAGGCTGCCCGGCTGAATCAGCCCGGTCCGGTTCATTCCGCCCAGCGTGGCGAGCGCGACCGGACCGAGCGTGAATCCCTCACCGACGCGGTCCGGTTCTTCG
>CAZAWL010000018.1:0-14984 GCA_964488705.1 uncultured Sphingopyxis sp. | reverse complement strand
GCGGGCGCGTAGCTCAGTGGTAGAGCACACCCTTCACACGGGTGGGGTCGTAGGTTCAATCCCTACCGCGCCCACCATCAACCCGGCGCTGTGACAGCGGTCGGGTGATGGTGCCACGTGCATCATTCGCCGTCGCCGGGTATCCACAAATCGTCGTTGCCCGACCCGGTGATGGGGTCGTCGAGCACCGGCTCCTGCGGGTTTTCCGGGGCTTCGCGCAGAGTGATGAGGCTGCGATAGGGGTTGCCTTCGCCCGTCTCGTCATCGTCAACCTCTTCCTGGACCACGTCTTGAACCGGAAAGCTGGTTTCGAAGTCCGGCGCCGAGCAACTAGCTGGGTTGGCGATGACGCAACCATTGATCGTCGACAGGCTGTCATAGCCGCCGAGCGTGCCGCCAGCCACGTCGTTGATAAAGGCGAGAGCAATGGCATCAATACCGGTGTGCAGCACGCCCATGTCATTGCCGACGCGTCCGTTGATCACGATCCGAGACGACGAGCTTTCGGTAAAGATGTTGAGGCTGTTGGTGGTGAATCCGCGCCGATCGTCGAAGTCGTCGGACACGCCACTGTTCTGCACATAGACGCCATCGAGCACGTCGAACGTGATAGCCCCGGCGCTTAGCGCGCCATCGTCGCTGGTTACCCCGTCATTCATGGCGAGGCGGGCGTCGATGGCGTTCACATCGGTCATGGCAGCGATGTCGGTGATGGCTTGCATCGTCGCGACCACCACATCCTCAGATATCAGCGACAAGGTGCCGCCCAGCCCGTTCGGCCCCGTGCCTGCAAGCCGGATCGAACCTTGACCCAGGATAACCTCGATCGCCTGATCGGCGCTGATGGAAAATCCGTTGCCGCTGTTCATATTATTGAGCTGTGCAGCGCCGACGACGCGCACTGCGCCCGGGGTGATGATGCTGAGCGTCCCCGCGGAGCCGAGCTGCGCGCCGCTGGTCGCGCCGCCGCCGGTAAAGGTGAAGGCACCGATGACCACATCGGGCGGTCGGGTCGAGCCCAGCGTGGAGCCGCCCTGCGCGTTGACGCGCGGTGCCCGGATGGTAATGTTGCCACCAAACAGGCGCGCCAGCTCCGACGCTGACAGGCTATATTCGTTGGCCTGATCACCCCCGCCAATGAATGTCCGCGCGGCGCTGTCGCCGTTGATCAGCTCCACCAATGTGGTCGTCCCGCCGGTTCCGACGCGGCCCGATGTGCCGATGACGATATCGCCAGAGGTGATCCGCACGGTTCCGCCAGTCGCCACGGCATTGACCGTGGTGCTGCGGCGTGACGTGACCGACAGGAGGTTGGTGGCAGTGACGTTGCCTGTCAGAGCCGCCGTCGTCGACGCGTCGAGCGTGATCGTTCCGCCCGAAACCGTGCCGACAGACAGCGCACCGGCATTGGTCGTAGCACTGAATGCGCCGCTGGCGCGACCGGTGTTGACGGTGAGGTCGCCGGCCGTCGCGCGCAACGTTACGGCACCTGCGGTGGCCTCAACATTGTCGATAACATTGGTCGCCGTGGTCGTCAGATCGACGGCTTGCCCCAAGGCCGTCACCAGCCCGCTGCGCAGATCATTGACCTGAACATTGCCGCCCGTCGCGCGGAGCAGCAGGGTACCGGGCACGCGGACGGTCCCGAGATTTACCCCAGTGACCCCGACAAAACTGGCGTTGCCGCTGCCGGTCGTTGCGCTGGTGCCGGTAATGCTGCCGCCAGCATCGACATCGATCAGCCCGATACCGGCGTTGAGCGCGCCGAACGCGGCATTGCCATCGACGTCGATGGTGATGTCGTCACCGGCACGGATGCTGCTGTTCGGGCCAGCTAGCGCGCCGCCAGTGATGTGCACTGAATCGAGCGCATCAAGCGAGCCGAGCGTGACGGTGCCGCCCGCGGTCAGCACGATGTCGAACGCGCCGGTGCTGGTGCTGAATGCGCCCTGTTCGCCGGAAGTGCCGGCACTACCGCCCTGTTGCGAGCTATTGTCGCGCGTCGTTGCACTCACGAGCGAAATGGCGTCGTCTGCATGAATGTCGATCAGTCCACCGGCATTGATGGTGCCATGGTCGACATTGACGGCGTTGATAAAGACATTGCCGAAGCGGGTTTCAATGCTGTCCCCGCTGACAAGGCCATTGAGCGCGGTCAACCGTACCTGACCAAAGGCAAATATATCGCCGATGTCGATGTCGCCGCTGCTGCTGGCAACATCGACGCTGCCCGCCTCGACATTGGTACCGGTGACATCGCCGCCCGCGTCGATATCAACCAAGCCGTTCGTCGCGAACATCTGACCAAATACGGCATTGCCCGTGGTGAGGACGTTGATGTTGTCACCGGCGGTGAGGGTGCTGTTGGCTCCCGCCAGCGCGTCCGCCGTGATGCTGATCGAATCCTGCGCGTCCAGCGTGCCCAGAGTCACTAGGCCGCCAGCCGACAATATGATGTCGAATGCAGGTGTCGATGCAACGAACGCACCTTGCTCGCCGCTATTGCCGGCACTGCCTTGCCCCGCATTGTTACGGGTCATGGCGCTGGCGATTGTGATGCTGTCGCCCGCGTCCACTTCGATGAGGCCGCCCGCCAACAGCGTGCCATAGTCGACATTGTTCGCGTTGATGAAGACATTGCCAAAGCGGGTTTCGATGCTGTCCCCGGTGACGAGGCCATTGAGCGCGGTCAGGCGGACCTGACCAAAGGCAAATATATCGCCGATGTCGATGTCGCCGCCAAAACTCTGTGCATCGACCGTGCCGGCGTCGATCGACGTGCCGGTGATGTTGCCCTCAGCCCCGATATTAGCGAAACCGCCGACATTGATGGTGCCAAAGTCGATCTGGCCAAAGGCTTCGAGCCGGATATCCGAGCCATTGGCGCTTCCGACCCGGATATCTTGTTCCGAAAACAGGTCAATCACACCCCCGGCCATGGCGGCGTCAATGTCGATATCGCCGTCGCCCGACGCCTCTATGCCATCATGGGCGATCAGCGAGTCCGCCATCAGCCCGCTGTCCTGACGAATGACGATCCCGCCGCCCGCCGACTCCAGCGTCCCGATAGTGATCAGCCCGTCACCCGACAGGCTGGCCGTACCGCCGCTGACAACATCGGTCAGGTTGATGACGCCGTCGCTGCTGATGTTGAGGGTTGTCGCGATGTTGCCGGTGCCGATCGTGACGCCATTGCCCTGCAATAGTGCAGAGCCGGCAAGCGTCGAAAGGTCGCCGACGTTGATGGAGCCATCCGCCCGCATATCGACATCTATGGCCGCTTCGACCACCGCGATCGACGTGTCGCCCGCTGAATTGGTCGAAAATAGCCCGCCGGATTTGCCGATATTGCCGGTGATGCCGCCCATCGAGAAGAGCAGGACCGGGCCAGCCACGCTGGTCAGTTGATCGAACCCGAGCGATTCTCCTGCAACGAATTGCAGCGTGCCGTCAGCGCGGACGAGCGTTCCCGTCTGGAAGTCGATGATGCGGCCAAAGCCCTCGATTGACCCGCCGCCAAAGGTGCGGATATCGCCGGCAAAGCCTTCGTCGCTTGTCTGGCGCGCAACCAGTTCGTCGGCGGACAGATAGAGCCTGCCCGTGCTGACAAATCCGCCATCATTATGGCTGTCGAACTGGATGCGGCCATTGGTGACGAGGTCGGCGTCGCCATCGACGCTGATCGCGCCGTCGCGCGACCGCACATAAATGCCGCTACCGATTATCGTGAAGTCGCTGCTGGTTATCGCGCCGCCGCCCGCCTCGGCGTAAAGGCGACCGAAATTGATGCCGGCACCACGACTATTGTCGATCAACTCGATGCGACCGGCGAGGTCGCCATTCGCTGTCAGCTGCGCATAGGCGAGCGAGATAGTACCCTCGCTATCGTCGACATCGCTGGATTCAAGATGAATGCGTCCACCGAACTCGATGCCCCGCCCGGTGCTAAAGCCGCTGCCGCCTGCGGTGCCGACCGGCATCCCCATTGTGTCGAACAGCGTGATGACATTGCCCGCCCCGCCGAAGCCACCTTCGCCGCCAAATCCGCCGGCATGCAGATAAAGGTCTGCGCCCTGGTCGATGCTGATCGACCCGCCATTGGCGAAGAGGTTCACATCGCCGCCAAAGCCCCAGCCGGCAAAGCCCGCATTACCGCCAAATGTGGCAATGTTGCTGGGACCCATGATGTTGTTCGCGCCGTTGCCGGCATCGCCGCCATGGCCCCGACTGCGCAATTCAACGACGCTGGTATTACCGCCCAGGATGATCGATCCCAGTTCGGCAGTCAGTTCGATCGTTCCGCCTGCGCCGTCACCGCCATTGCCGCCATTGCCGCCGCGTTCGGGGAATTCGGCCGTAAATTCGCTGACCGACGCATCGCCGCCACGGCCGCCAAAGCCGTCGACGCTGAAACTGACATTGCCGGTCATCAAGACAGCGTCGATGCCGTCGGCGATCGCCCTGGCGGTGCCGCCGTTACCGCGACCACCATTGCCGCCATTGCCATTGATGCCAAAGCCGCCGCGGCCGCCATAGCCTTCGCTGATGAGCGAGACATTGGGCGACCCTACGTCGGCATTGAGTATGGTGAGGATGCTCGTGCCGCCGCGACCTTCGCCGCCATTGCCGCCGGTCAGCGATGCGCCACCACGCCCGCCCGAGCCGCTGGTGTCGGCGGTGAAGATGGCGTCGCTGGCCATGCTGAGCCGGATGTTGATCGTCCCGCCCTCGCCATAGCCGCCGTCTGGGTGGTTTTCATCGGTCGGCAATTCGACAACGCCGCCCTCGCCATTGCCGAACCCTTCGCCGCAACCGTAATAGCCGCAGGCATTCTGCCCGAACGGGTCGACGAACAGCGTTCCGCCTTCGCCGCCGAGGCCGCGTGCCGAGAGCGACAGGAATGCGCCGCCAGTGCTGCTCGGACCGCCGGACAAGCTCCCCGATTCAAACTCGAAATTGATGGTGCCGCCAAAACCGCGCCCGCCATTGCCCGGCGTGGCCGGATCGGTGAAGGGGTCGGCAACAGCATTGCCGCCTTCGCCGCCGATTCCGGATGCATCGCCGAACAGCCCGCTGAACAATGACACATCGGCATCGCCAGCAAAGCTGATATTGATCGTTCCGCCAAAACCGTCGCCGCCGTTGGACGGGGCGTTATACTGCCCCGTCACATAGGGGCCGCCAAACCCGCCGAACACGTCAAAATTGCCCTGGCCGCCACCTTCGCCGCCATTGAACGGCGCTTGGCTAAAGGCGGAGAGGCCATTGCCGCCGAATCCGCGCGCCGACAGGTCGATCGAACTGCCGCGATACGTCCCGCCGCTAAAGCTGATCGAGACGGTGCCACCGGTGCCGTTGCCGCCGACGTCGCTGGCCAGGAAATTGCTGGACGTCCCGTCTGCGTTGAGCCCGAGCTGGAGTATGTCGACCGTCCCGCCAGAGAGGCCGAATTCTATTTGACCGCCTTGGCCGTGGCCGCGACCTGTGCCCTGGCCATTGGCAGAGGCAGAGAAAAAGCTGCCACTGACGGTTCCATCCTCGATGAGGATTGTGACGTTGCCGCCGATTGCCGTTGCGCCGTCACCGATATTGACAAATCCTTCGCCGCCGATCGAGGTGCCGGCATCAGCAGTGATATAGAGATCGCCGAAATTGAGCGCGGAGTCACCTGACCCGCGCACGAGGACGTTTGCGCTGCCACCAATGCCGAGGCCGAGGCTGGTGCCGTCAAAGGATTGTCCGCCGAGCCCGGTCAGCAGGAACTGGCTGAAACTCCCCAAATTGACCGTGCCACCCTCCGCCAAAATTAAGGCCGAGCCGCCGGTGCCGGTACCGCCGCGCTGCCCCGCACCAGCCTGTCCCGTTGCGCTGTAAAAGCTACCGAAAGGTGCATTATGTTGGATGGTGCCGAGCCCCGATGCCTCCAGCACGATCGACCCGCCAGTGGCATTGCCGCCGACCGCGCCCGCGTCCGCGCCATAGGCGTCGGCATGGGCCGAAAGCTGCCCGAGCATGAGCGTGCCGCCCGACGCGGCGACGAGGCTGACCAGACCACCGGTAGCACCGGCAGCCGACGTTGCGGTCTGATCAGAGCGCCGTCGTGAGGCGTCCGCGCTGGCGTCAAGCTGAACATCGCCCTGAAGATTGAGGGTGCCCCCGTCCGCGGCGGTCAGCTCGATCTCGCCGCCGGTTGCGGCGCTGACGATGCCGCCCTGGTGCTGGTTAATTTCTGCGCGGGCGCTGACGAAGGTCCCGCCTGTATTGACGAGGGTTCCGCCGAACATGCTACGAATGGCGACACCGCCGCCAGTGGCGCGCCCGGTCGTGCCCATCGTGCCGCCGCTGCTGCCGCCAATACCACTTGCGCCCATGCTGAGGTTGGTCAGCGTCGCGGTGCCGCCGGTCACGCTGAATTCAACCTCACCGCCAGTGCCATCGCCGCCGCGGGTCATGCCATTGCCCGTCGATTGGGCATCGCCGCCCAATCCATCTGCAAAAATGTCCACATTACCCAGATTGGCCGTGCCGGCGCTCAACAGGCGCGCCGTGCCGCCTGAGCCTGTGCCGCCGATCATGGTGCCGGATGACGTGCTCGAAAATGTCTGGTTGTTGCTAGTTCCACCCACGCCCGATGCGTCAAGCACCGTCGACGACGCGTTGATGGTCGACTGGCCGTCGGCGATGTTGACGAGCACGGCGCCACCGAGGCCCTGACCCGACCGCATTTCGCCAAACGCACCCCTGCCGACCGCCGTCGCGAACAGCGTACCTGTCAGGTCGATCGTACCGCCATTCTGGACGATGACCGAACTTGTCCCGCCGATGCCATCGCCGCCATCCAGGCCGGGAAAGCTGTCTGCGGTGCCATTTGCCGTCGCGAAAAGATCGCTCGCCGAGATTAGTCCGCCCTGACCGACGCGGACTTCCACGGTGCCACCGCGCGCGGTTGGTCCGTTCCCTGACGCGGACGCGAACATCGGCGCGCCGGTAAAGGCATTGGCGCGCGCGACGATGCTGGCCGCCGACAGTGTCCCGTCAACGATGTCGACGAGCACGGTGCCACCCGTCACATTGCCCGAATTGACCGCCAACGAACCGCGGGCGCTGGCGTCCAGCAGCAATTCGCCGGTCACGCTGATGATGCCGCCGCCGCTGATCGACGGGCTGATGGCTGCGCTACTGTCGGTGGACAGGTTGATGATGCCGCCAAAGCCGGTCGATGCATCGGCCGCCAGCAATGACAGATTGCCCATCGCGACGATGCGTTGCGCCTGACCGACGCTCGCGTTGATGCTGTTGCGTGCCGAAAATGTTGCGTCGCCCTGGAACAGAATCTGCCCCATCGGCGAAAAGGTGGAACAGAATGGCGCACAGCTAGCCGAAGAGCGCATCGCAAACCCGTTGGATGCCCGAGCGTCCACGCGATTGCGGAATATCACATCGCCGAGCTGGGCAGAGCCGAGGGCATTGTCGTTCAACGCCTCGTCAAAGCTTGTCCCATTCACGCTGTGGCCGGCCGAAATGACAATATTGCCGTCCGCATTGACTGACGCGTTCTGACCGGCGACGAAGCCGATGTCGCCGCGCAGCAGCATGGTCATCGCCTGATTTTTCGGCACCGCAACGAAATAGGCAACATGCGCGCCGCTGGCGTCGGTTATGCCGCCAGTGCTGCCATTGTGCACGATGCCATTGGCGTCACTTGTCCCGACCAGAACATTGATGTCGAACAAGCCATTGCTGATGCGCACATCCACCTGTTCTGCAGCGACCAGACCGACCGACCCATCGGCGAAAACAAAGCCGGACTGCACGATTCGCGGCGCAACAAGCGCAATATAGGCGCTGTTGCCATCGGAACGGCTCGCGCCGACAAAGGCACCGGGCGCAATCTCGATCCGCGATGTGGCAGCGCCGGCTGTCGACGGGTCGCGGAATCGGATTTCGCCGGAGGATCCGAACAGTCCGCCCGTCGTGTCGATATCGCGTGCAGAGAGCACGAGGCTGCCGACATTGATGACGCCGGTCGATCCGACCAAAATGCCGCCGGCATTGTAGAACCAGATATTGCCGCCGCGAGATGAGGCACCGGTCACAGGGTCGACGATCGCCGAATCGATGATGCCGTTGAGCGCAATCATGCGGCTGATCGGCATGTCATTGCCGTCGACCGGCAAAATGCGGTTCAGAACCGTAAAGTCCGATGACCCGACGAACAGGCCCCGCAGACCGGCCGGCAGAAAATCGATCGTGCCGGTGCCGGTACGATCATTTGGACGCCAGTTGATGACCGTTTGCGGGGTCGTGACGGTAATCGTGTCCAGCGTCGGCGTCTGGTTGATGACGGCATTGCCGGAAACGACCGTTGGGGTCCCCTGAAACGCCTGACCAGCCACGGCGGCCTGCGCCCGCAATGGCGCATGGGCGGCCATGGCCGCGAGGCACAGACCCATGGCTCCACCGGTCATCAACCTGCGGCGCACGCGACCGGAACCCGGCGCGGGACGGCCGGCTTGGCGCGATTGGGTGACGATGTTCATCATAGCGGTTCTGCCTATTTATATCAGTATATTAATAGCTTAACGGCCAAGGCCGAACTGGGTCGTTATCGAAAACAGGAATCGCGTGGCTGGCCGCACGGGAATCAATCCGGCACTGCGCAATGGTTCCGCAATGCTCAAATCGACACTGAATCGATTGCCGTACATGGCCCGGACGCCGCCGCCCGCCGAATAGAGGCGCTGCGGGTTCAGCCCGGCAAAGATCGAATCGCGATTCCACACCCATGCGGCGTCGAAAAAGCCGAACGGCTGAATGGCGAGGTCGTTGTTGGAGCGCGGTACCGCCGAACCGAGACGCAATTCGGACGTCACCGCCACGCCGCGATCGCCGGTCAGCGTGCCCGGGTCATAACCGCGGCCAACGGTGAAATTGCCCGCGGAAAACTCTTCGTAAGACAGGAGTGGCCGCCGCGAATATTGGGCGTGCGGGGCAACGACAATCGTGGCCATGGGGTGGGGGCGCCAGGCGAACTCCGCATCGGCACGCACGACGAACGCGCTGGGGTCCGCCTCGATCCTGCTGATCGGCACCGCGCCGGGGCCAAAGCACGACGCCCCCGCCAGACTGCACGGGTCGCTTGCCCCCAGAAAGCCGAGTCCCTGGCGAATCTGGCCGCTGACCCGCGCCGACCAGCGCGGTTCTGCCGGGCTGTAGCCTGTACCGCCGGCAAAGGAGGCCGGGTCGATCCAGCGGGCATCGATTCCAGCCCAGGCTACGCGCAATTTGTCGCGCGACAGCAGCGCCCCGACCGCATTGACGTCCTGGTCAATCCAGTCGAGCCCCGCACTGGCCCACAGGGTGCGTGCCTGACGCAGCACCAGCGGATACCGTGCCTGCGTCGTCCAGATCAGTGTTTCCGTGTCGATATCGAGCCCGCCGCCCAGTGTCGGCCGGGTCCATGCATAGGTCAGGTCGGTCGCCAGCGTCAGCCCCTCCGACCCCAGCCTGAATTCGTGCCCGCCCTGGACGACCTGCTGTTCACGCGTCTGGGCCGTGCTGTACACGGCCAGCGTCGTCTGGTCGCCGAGGCCGGTCAGGCCGTTCAGCCGCAACCGGGCGATCCCACTGATCCGCCCGACAGCTTTGCTGCCGAAATTCTGGATGTTCGCATCGACGAATGCGGGCGTGCGATCGACGATGATCTCCCCGACGACCTGGCCGGGCGTGCCCGCCGGTCGCAGCGTAAGGCGCGCGGATAGCCCGGGAATGCTGTTGGCGAGCAACAGATATCGTTCCGCCTGACGCACGTTGAACAGCTGCTGGTCCTGTAGCGGGGCGAGATAGGCCTGCAGCTGGCGCGCCGATGGACCGGCGTCACCGCGCACCTGCAGACCGCTCAGTGACGCCGCCAAAACGGTCAGGCGGACGACGCCGTCTTCGATTGTCTGCACCGGAACCTGCACCGCGGCGAGGTAGCCGTCGCGCCGTAAAATCGTTCCGGCATGGTCGCGAATGTCGCAAATCGTCGACAGCGGGAGCGACTGGCCCGTCAAGCCGCGCCATGACGGGTCGAGGCTGCTGATGTCGATACCGTCGGCATTGTCGAACTGGACCCGCGACAATGTGAAGCGCAGATTGGCAAATTGCGGGTCCGCGAGCGGGCAGGGCGACCGTTCAATCTCGTCATCCCCGTCGATCGCCACCGGCGTTTCTTCGCCCTGCGGCAGGGCGGGAGCACGCAGGATTTCTTCCCGTGTCGGTGCATTTTGTGCCGCTGCCGGCACTGTCACCGACAGGGTGATCCCCGCCGCCAGGGCCCAGCCAACGGCCCGCACGGGCCGCGTGCCACCAAAGGCGCGGGCAGAGGTTCCGTCGCCTGCCGTCGATCCAAGATTGTGTTTTCTGTTGTTCACGCCTGCTGGCCCCCGCTTGTCGTCCATGGATGTGCGTGCATCACCGGCCCGCACGGTGCGCCGCCGCCCGGGCATCCTCCGGGCTCGTATCGGCGACGGCCGTGTCGGCACCTTCGGAACGCACGACCGGGCTGGCACCGTCGCCGATGATCGCAAATCCCGCCCAATAATAGGGATGAGATGTGTCGGCGTCGGCCATGAGGCGGTCCTGCGCCTGCCCCAGCGCCTCGGCAATGGTCGCGTTGGAATTGGCCTCGAAAATGCCGCCGATCAGCCGCTGCGTAGCGTCGAAATCATCGGGCGCGGGCCAGTGGCTGGCGAGCACGGTGCGGCTCCCGGCGCCGATGAAGGCGCGGACCAGCCCGTCAAGGGCGCTGCCGCCGCCGGTCGTGATCCCCGCCTCGCGTGTGGCGGCAATGCTGGCCTCTCCGGCCGTATCGCAGGCGGACAGGATGACGATATCGGCGTCGAGGCGCAGTGCAAATATCTCGTCAAAGCTGAGCAAACCGTCCGAATCCTGTTCGTCAAACGACGTCAGCAGCGCCGGCTTGGTCGGACATTCCGGGCGCGGCGGCGTAACCAGACCGTGCGTCGCAAAGTGCAGAATGCGATAGTTGCTGAGGTCGCTGCGTTGCCGCAGGCTGTGGTCGGTAAAGGCCGCACCGGTCACAACCTCCGATTGGTCGGTGCCGATGAGGTCGCGCGCACTGTATAATTCGGTGGGTGCGATGGGCTGGTTCCATTCGGCCAGCGGCCAATCACAGCCACTGCCGACGCCCCCGGTCGCCCCGCGTACGGCCGCGATGCTGGTGGAATCGCTGATCGGCAGGTTGTTGCCCAGACCCAGATAGGTCCGCGCCGCACGCGATCGCGGGGCGGTCCGGGTGTTGCGGAACGCCAGCGGCGATACCGCCGTCGTCACCCGATTGCGGTGTCCCAACCATGCCACGCCGCGCATGTCGAACGGGTCGCCCCCGGGCCGATCTGCGCGCGCGCGATAGCTGTTGCTGCTTTCCGTGCTGGTAATCAGCAAATTGATGGGCAGGCGGAGCATCGCCCCGTCCGGTTCGAAAATGACGTGACGCCGCTGGGCCATCATCGTGTCAGCCGGCGCAAATAATGCCTGATAGAGGTTGGCCGCCGCCTCCGCGTCAAACGGATAGGTCGTGTAAACGCCGCCCTCCAGCGTCGATACCGAGTTGCGGATCTGGTCGACCATGCGGTCGAGCGTCTGCCGGTCGATGTTCGTGCGCCATGCGCGGGCCTCATCGCGGCTGATCGCCATCGCAAAGACATTTTCGCCGATGACTGCGAGCTTGAGGTAGAGCTCGTCGTTCGCCAGTGTCGCCTGAAGGTCCTCCAGCCCGATCGCTTCCTGCGCGACCGCCCGATATTGCGGGTATTGCGCGAGGCGGGCCAAGGTTGTGGTTTGTTGTCCGGCAAGCGCGTCGATTTCGGCCTGCAACGCGGCCTGCGCCTGCCGCGCGGTCGGATCATTCGATTCCGCCGCCGTCAAACGGCCCAATTCGACGCGGCGGCGTTCGATGTCGCGCGCAAGGCTCGTCGCCTGCCGGAACAATGTGGACGATTCATCATTGCCGCTCGACAGTTCGCGCGCCAGCTGGGCCTGCGTGTCGGCGACACCGGGGCGCACCAGCAACTGGACGGCCGCGAAAAATTCCGAAACCGCACTGCTGTCGCGCGACTGCCGATCGACCAGCATCTGATAATAGGGGCCCATCTGATTATAGACCCCGGTCAGTTGCCGGCGACCCTCCGCCAACGTGCGGATGACGGCCCGATATTCAGACAGCGCGTCATCCTCCCGACCATTGCGGCTATAGAATGATGCGAGGCGCGCACGCGCTGCGGATACGGCGAGCGTTTCCGGAAAGTCGCGCCGCAACAGCGTCAGAGCATCGCGGTGCCGCGCCTCGGCATCGGCGATATTGCCCTGTGCCTCGTCGATTGCGGCGACCTCTCCCAGCATCTGCGCTTGCAGTCGGATGATCGATGTCACCCGCCCGTCACGGACCTCCAGCGTTTGCGCCAGCGCCTGATTGATGGCGGTCCGCGCCCCGGCCAAATCGCCGGAGAGGCGCAATATGGTACCGCGCAGCTGCCCGGCCTGCGCGTCGATGCCTGTCGCGCGTTCGGTGGGCGTCAGGCGCTCCTCACCATAGATTTGCCGACCGATTTGCGCCGCGGCATCGCTGTTCAACCCCGCTGCGAGCGGCGCCGATATGCTGATACCCCCGTCCGAGCTCGACAGCAGCGGCGGCAGTTCGGGCAGCCGGCGGTCGAGAACGGCCAACGCGCCCTCGTAATCGCGGCGGTTGAGCATGTGCATGGCACGGAAATTGCGGCGCAGTCGGGTCTGGACGATATCGCTCGTCGGTCGCGCCTCGACTGACGCGAGCATGGATTCCGCCGTTGCGAAATCCCCCATGTTCGACAGCTGCAACGCGCGGTTCAGCGTAAATTCGGTCGCGTCGATCCCGCTATTGTCGCCGATCGGCCGCCGTTCGAGCGATTCAAAAAAGACAGCGGCACTGGCAAAGTCGCCGCTGTTATTCTCACGATAGCCTTCGGCCAGCGCCCGGTCGGCCGTCAGATAGCCAACCTGTACACGCGTTATCGCTTGCGGATCGCCGACGGATGTGGTCGCCACGCTGATCGTGCCCGACGCAACACGCCCGTCGACGATGCTGGTCAGCGCCAGGCGCAGCGCGTCGTCATAAACTGCGAGCCCCTCCGCGACATAGGTGATCGCGCCGCGGCGCAAAATGTGGCGCCGCACGCCCAAGCCGCCGGTCGTTGCGGTACAACTGATAACGCCTTCTGTTTCACCACCGGCACATTCGGCAGCCCCGGGTCGGTGGCTGACGCGGCGCAGGGCGTCGTCCCCGCGCAGCGCCCAGACCGTGCCGACGGGCTGTGCAGCGTCGCGACAGATAACCGCCCAGCCGCGGTCGAACATGCTGCTGAATACCGGGCTGCTGAGTTCGGATTGAACCCGGCACAAGGCGCCATCCGGTGCACCGATTGCAAACGAATCGACGGCGAGCGTGTCCACGGCCACAGCCTGCGCGCCAGCAGGGGAGGGTAGAGCCAGCGCGGCGCCCATTGCTGCCGCGGCGCACCGGCCCAACAGGCCGTTCAACCGTCGCAGGCCGCGCCGCTTTCCATCAAAAGATGTTGAATTAGCTGATTTTTTGATGGTCGCGCTGAAGCCATACAGCGGCGATCCGGTCCCAAAACCCATTCTAGGCCTCCCCACGATCATCCGCAAAGGCGGATCATCGTTTACACACACAATTCCGAGGCGACCCAGACACCATTATGTTTTGGTTCACGATGGTCTTACCCCCTCTCCTGCCAGATGGAAAGGGCTATTGCCCGAGAATTGTCCCACGGGCGAACGGGCATTGGCCATGCGAAATCGGCGGAATAACGCCACCACAGTGGGAACGGGTCAGGGCCGCGGGCGGCGGATCAGCACGCGATTTGCTGTCAGCTTTGCTACCGACATGTTCATGGGCCATTAAATGGGGTGGCCCTAATTCCCTGTCATCGCTAATCAGTCGACCGCCCCGTTTGGGTGGCACAGCAGGAACGCCAGCACAAATGCACGCAACATTGCGCACATGTTGGACCAAGACAGTCGCTGCGCTGTCGCTGTTCCTGATCGCCATGTCGGCTGTCGTCGCGACGCCGGCGATGGCGCAATCCCGGTCCCAACCCCCACGTCCGAATGTTCAGGCCGACAGCGACCGCCCGGTGCCCAACGAAACCCGCCCGCTGCCCGAGATTGTGGCCCGGGTGCAGGCGACCCCGCCCTATAATGGCATGGATTATATCGGCGTTGAGTCATTCCAGGTCCGCCAGCGCATTTATGTCCTGCGTTTCATTGACGGGCGGCAGGTCGTCGTCGTCCATGTCGACGCCCGATCCGGCCGCATTATCGGACGCGGGCAGTAGGCCAAACCCGGCGTCGGCGTTTCGCTCTTGCCAAAGTCGCCTGCGGCGTGATCAACTGACGTCATTCGAGACAAGAGAGCGAGAAACCAACACATGCGTATCCTGATTGTCGAGGACGAGCCCACGCTGGGTCGTCAGCTCAAATCCTCTCTCGAAGCAGCGGGATATGCCATCGACCTCGCGACCGATGGCGAAGACGGCCACTATCTCGGCTCCAGCGAGAGCTATGATGCCGTTATTCTCGACTTGGGCTTGCCCGAAATTGACGGGCTCACCGTGCTCGACCGCTGGCGGCGTCAAAAGCGCAATTTCCCTGTTCTGGTACTGACCGCGCGCGACAGCTGGTCGGACAAGGTGGCGGGGCTCGACGCCGGCGCCGACGATTATCTCGCCAAGCCGTTTCAGACCGAGGAATTGATCGCGCGCCTGCGGGCACTTATCCGCCGTTCGAGCGGCAATGCATCGAGCGAGCTCGTCGCAGGCGACGTTCGGCTCGACACCAGGTCGGGTAAGGTCACACTCGCCGGAGACCCGGTCAAGCTGACCGCGCAGGAATATAAGCTTCTGTCCTATTTGCTGCATCACAAG
>CAZAWL010000017.1:0-15239 GCA_964488705.1 uncultured Sphingopyxis sp. | reverse complement strand
ACGACTGGCCCGGCAATGTGCGCGAGCTGCGCAGCCTGTTGATCCGCGCTACCGCGCTGTTTCCGGACCGCGCGATTACGGCTGGAGCCATCCCCGCGCTCATCAACCCGCTGGGCGATCACCAACGATTGGCACCCGATGTTGCGGGGGATCGCGAGCCGCTCCACCGCATCCTCGCCGGTGTCGAGCGCGAACACATCCTCCACGCGTTGCGGCGCAGCGCGGGGGTTGTTGCCACCGCCGCCCAGATGCTCGGCATCAAGCGCACGACAATGGTCGAAAAAATGCGCCGCCTGGGCATCGACCGCCCGGAGCGCGACGCAACGATTTACGAATTCGCGTCGGCGCAATCCGCCGCGATATCAGGCACGCCTTCCCAGAGTGCCTGAACCAAAGAGTATGCCGGGGCCGTCTTGTCTGGTCCCTTGGCGGACCCCGGCATGCTCACCACCCGATAAACAGCAACGACAACCGGTCAGCGCCGCGGCCGCGGCGTTGGCGCGATGCGTATCCGGCCGATCAGCATCCGGCCGTCGGCCGACGGGTCCATTTCGACATCGACCAATTGTTCGCTCTGGTCGGGTCGGCCGAAATTGCGGATGATCCGTGCGGCAATGGTGGTCGGACCGTTCGGGTTGGTCCTGTCCTCGCTGAAACTGTTGGTGCGAACGACATATTCGCCCGCCAGCGCATGGCGGATCATATATTCTTCGGGTCCGTATCCATTGGTGACATCCGCCGTTAACTGGCCGCCATTGGGCGACAGACGGGAGCCGAAATACACCTCGAAACCGCTGGGCTCATCGACATGCAGGTCCATGTCGGTGCGCGGCGTGTTCCATTCGATGACGACGCGGATGTCGCTGTCGAGCATCCGCACCAGCCGGGCGGGGAGCGCATGGTCGCGGCCACCCAGCGCACGATAGCGCTGGACCGCGAGGTTGGCGTCCATCAACGCCGTCTGTTCAAACCCGCGATATTGTTCGCGCCGGACCGTCAGCACCGCGTCGGAGAGCAGCGCAATGGCACGTTCCAGGTCGGCACGGGCCGCGCCATCCCGCCCGGCCGCCCGATACAATTCCGCCCGTTGCATCAACAGCACGGCGAGCGTGCGCAACGGTTGCGGGCGTTCATTTTCGCGGTCAGCCAGTTGTTCGACGAGCGCGATAGCGCGATCAAGATCGCCATAACGCTGCAACCGCGCAGCGACGATGCTGAGCGTCTGGTTGTCACGGCTCGGCAGGTCGAGAGCGCTTTCAGCCATGCGCCGTGCCTCTGCGGCGCGACCATGGCGGAAATGCCATTCGGCGACGTCGAACCAGAATAGCGGCAACGCGCCGTTGATGGCCATTTGCCGGTCGAATGCGGCGGACCAATTGTCACCAGCCGCATCCAGCGCGGCTATCCACGACCGTGACGACGACCAATCGGGCAAGGCGTCGGCGGATGCGGTCGTCGCCGCGGCCTCTGAATCATTGCCGTTTGCGATGTCGCCGTCGGGCTGTGCCCGCACATTCCCGCCCAATTGCTCCGTTGTGATGACGGCGACCGGGCTGGCGGCATCGACGGATCGTTCCGCCCGGCGTGTCGCGGTGACGACGATCTGGTCCTCGCTGCGGGCATCCTCCTCCTCAGCATTGTTGGCAGGCAGCGGCGGCGGTGCGTTGACCACAGCCGGTGGCGGCGGTGGGGGAGGGGGCGGCGGTGGTGGCGGGGGAGGCAGCGGCGGGGGAGGCGGGCTGGGCAGCACCTCCACCGGCGCATTGTTGCGCGGCGAGCCCGCGCGCGGAGGCCTGCGCGACTGTTCATCACGCACAGTCGGGACATCAAATCGCCGTTCCCACCACGCCACGCGTTCATCCCACAGCGCCGCCACTTCGGTCAGGCGGCCGGCCTGGCGTGCCGCGATGGCTTGATCCGCGCTGGCACGCATGGCCGCATATTGGTCGAACAACGCCTTGGGATAGCTGGCGGGCGGCGGAATGTTCGCCTCCACATAGTCCACCGGATTTTCGAGCACGATGAATGATGCATAGGGCGACGCGACGGAATATCGCCGTGCCATGGCAACAACATCGGCGGTGCGCATGTCGCTGGCCTGTGCGGTGATGATCCGGCTCGCCCACAATGCGCCGGGGCCGGAAAAGAGCGGGGCCGGGGTCACCGGGCGCACAAAATTGCGCAGCACCTGATCCCCCGAAACAAAGCGCAGCCCGCCCTCGTCAGGCATGCGTCCGACAAATCGTGCACGTCCATCACCGCCGTCAAGCCGCACGACGTCGACCGCATTGCCCGCGTCATCGACCCAGCGGCCGGCCGCAGCACGCGACGCCCGGTGCACCTCGCTGGCGGCGTCGCCGGGCGCAATGCCGGCGCCCAGTTCGACGTAACGGCCGCCATGCCGTTCGGCCATCGCCGTCATCCAGCCGCGATCCACCTCTCTGTCCGACGACACCATGTGCATCTGGCAGGGCAGATGCAGTCCGGCGCGTGAATCAATCGTCACGCGCCCGTCGGTGACCATGACGCACAGTCGCGCGCCATCAACCGGCACATCGGCCAGACGGGCATAGCTGGTCGCTCCACCATAGCGCACGCCGCGAATCGCGGCCGCCAGCTCGGCCTGGCTAGTGACACGCACGGTTTCGGCACCGCCGCTGTCGAACAGCGTCAGGGCGGCGGCGTCACCGCGCGCCAGAATCGGGCTCAGCGCCTCGAGAAAGGCCAGCGCCGCCTCATGGTCGTCATCGCGGCGACTGACCGAACGGTCCCAGAATATATGCAGTGGCAGCGTCCGGACGGGGCCGGCGACAGCACCGAGTCGCGACGCGACGCCCGCAACTTCAAAGAAAGTGTCGCCATTGGCATGACGGCTTAGTTGAAGCTGATCGCCGGCGGCGGGGGCGCCAAGCCGCAATTCGCCGCCCAGCCGCGCGTCCCAACGGTCAAGCGTGAAGCGCCCGCCATCCCAGCTGCCGGTGACACCGTCAGGCAGGGTCACGGCCGGCGGGGTGCCGTCGTCCGATTCGATCGCCAGCGTGAAACGACCGACCGGCCCCGACGGGCGCATGGGCAGGACATAGGCATCGCCGACGAGCGGCGATGTCATGGTCAGGCGTATGGTGCGGCTGCCGCCCGCCGGAATCGGGAAAATGCGGGTGGTAAAGCGGTCATTCCACGTCACCTCCGCCAGACCCGGATCAACGCGGACCGCAACGCGGCGCTGATAGGCCTCCCGCGCCTGGTCGCGCCCGGCCAGCACGCCGTCGATCATGTTCGGCCCGACATCGAGCGCATAGCCCGTGACCACCGATCCCGCCGGCATATCGAACCGGAAATCCCCCTCCAATATATCGGAACGCGGGTTGCGGAATGTCGCGGTAATCTGTGTTTCGGCGACATGGCCGCGGATGCGCACCCGCACATCGAGCACTTCGATGGCGAGCAGGTCGCCCGTCGTGTTTTCCGAGCGGACCCCGCGGACATTGCCGGTCAGTTGCAGCGTCGGTTCGGCAACGCTTTGCTGGTTGATCTGGGCGGCGGCGGGGACCGTGACCAATGCGACCGCTGACACACTGCACGCCCATAGCGCCGCGCCAAGCCAAGTCCCTCGCATCAATCCGCCCTCCGCCCATTGAATATAGCGCCGCAGACCATCCCCGTCCGCGCCTTTAGCTAAGCTGAACATGCCGGTTGTCCGACGTTCAGGGAACGGGACAGCTGGTCCCCGGCCCGGCCACGAGGTCGCGGCAATGCCCGTCAATCCGCGCGGCATCGACCGGCAGTCCGATCAACCCCGCCAATGTCGGCATGATATCCGCAACCAGAATCGGGTTGGGCTGTTCAAAGCCGGCCATCCCGCGCCGCCAGAACAGGATCGGCACCTGACGGTCATAATCCCACACCGAACCATGCGTGGCGACATAGCCCAGATTGGTGGTCGGGATGGGCGTAACCTGTTGTTTGAGCACTACCAGAAAATCACCGGAGCGCCCGGGATAATAGGATGCGCGCAGCCTTTCCTCCACTGTCCACAGGTCGGGCGATCGGGTCGGTATGGGCATGGCGGCGAGGTCGCTGCCCAGCACCACCTGTTCCACCTGCGGGTGCGCGCGCAGCGCCGCAACAGCGGCCGATATGACGCGCTGGCGGTCAGCGCCGGACAGCCGGCGGTCGACATAATAATCGCCAAAGGGTCCGTCGCTGAACAATAACGGTCCGTCGATGGAGAGGCCGAGTTCCTGCTTTAGCCGCGGGCCGAGCAATTGCGTCGTCACCGCCGGGTCGACGCGTGCCGCCCCGGGCGCCGCATTTTCCCGGTTGCGTTCGGGCAGGTCATGTCCGCCATGATCGGCGGTCAGCACGACGACATAGTCGATGCCGGTGGCGTCCATCCGCGCGAAAAAGTCGCCCAGTTCGCGGTCAAGCCCCAGCATCTGCAGGCACATTTCGCTGCCGCCCGTCCCATAGGTATGGCCGACATAGTCGGTGGCGGACAGACCGAGGATGAGCAGGTCGGTCTGCGGCCCTTCACCGAGGCGATGGACGGCGCGCAGCCCCGCACCAACCGCGAGCACCGCAGCATCCGCCTCTGGCGAGCTGAGGAAGCCCCTGAAATTGCCAGCGTCGCGGGCCAGACGCCCTGTTCCGACGCTGCGTCCCTCGCCAATGTCGACGGCATGGCTGCGCGCCGCACATTGTTCGGGCAGGTCGAGCGGCGGGCGAGCCGTGTTGACGGCACTCGCCACGGCTGCGGACATGCGCGCCACCTGTTCCGATGCTTCGACTCCTCTAAAGCTCGCGAGGCCGCTGGGCGCAAGCCACCACAGTTCATCCGCGTTGCGTCCGCCCATCATGATTGCGGCGCGGTCCTTGCCCGCGATAGAAACAACGCGGGTCCGCGCGTCCGCTGCGGTCATCAGGTCACCCAATGTCGGGGTCAGCAGATATTGCACCGAGGGCGCATAGCGGCCGCTGGCCGAACTGGTGCCGGGCACCGCAGGGTCTTCGGAACAATAGACCCGCCGGTCCTCACGCGTCAGCGACAGGTCGTACCAGTTGTTGGCGATGATGCCGGTTCGTGCGGGCAATGCACCGGTCAGGATGGCCGAATGGCCCGGACAGGTTTCGGTCGCGGCGTGCGCCTGATACCCGCGTGGAAAAACGGCACCGCTGGCGAGCCGCGCTAGCCCGCCGGTAAACAAGCTGCGATATTCGTTGAACAGATCGGTCGAAAACTGGTCGACGGAAATAGCGATGATCAGCCGCGGCGGCGCTGGCCGTTCGACCGAGTCCGCCGGCACTGCGACACTGGGCTGCGGCGTGGGCAGCGCCTGTTGCGCAATGGCGGGTGCGGTAACGAGCGCGGCAACGCTGGCGAACAGGGTCATGGAATGACGCAGCATGATATTCTCCCTCGACGCCGCGGCGCGACATTGGACGCTGTTCATGCGCCAAGGACGCGCTATATCGCAAGCCAAGTTTGCAAGGAAATGACGCGGTGAACGCCCCATCTGCCCCGATCCGCCGCCTGGGCCCCGCACCCGCGCCACTCGCGCGCCTGATCGCGGCTGTCCTGATGATGCTTGTGCTGATAGCGCTCTCCGCGCCGGGCGCGCAGGCGAATCTTGCCGCGCCCGGGCTGCAACCGCGCGCACCCCATATCGCGGCCGCGCTGGTTGCCGAAACGAGCCGCCCCCGACCGGGGCAGAGCATCGACATCGCCATCACCATGCGCCCGCAGGTGCCATGGCACGGTTATTGGAAAAATGGCGGCGATGCGGGCTTTGGCATGCAGGTCGAATGGGTGCTGCCGCGCGGCGTCACCATCGGCGAGCTCGCCTATCCCGTGCCCGACACGCTGGTTATCGCCGGGCTGATGAACCATGTCTATGATCACCCCTATGCGCTCGTTGCGCCGCTACGCATCGACCCGGCGTTGCCGGCGGGGACAGTGCTGCGCATCATCGGCAACGCGAACTGGCTCGCCTGCACCGACGAAGTGTGCGTGCCCGAGGGCGACCAATTGACGATGGATCTGGTGGTCGGTGACGGACGTATCGCCGACGCCGACCGCAGCAGTTTCGACCAGTATCGCGCGGCATTGCCGCAACCGATCAGCGCCGATGCCCATTTCGCGCTGGCCGGTGACAGGTTGCGCGTCGCCATCCCGCTGCCGGCGTCGCTGCGCCTGTCCGACCCGCATCTGTTCGTCGAAACGGTCCGGGCAAACGAACCCGGCGGCGGGCAGATTTTCACTCGCAATGGCGACATGTTGATCATCGACACGCCGTCGGGCAGCGACGCCGCCACGGCGGGGCGCATTGACGCGTTATTGCGCATTGCCGCGGGACGCGGCCTCCTAATCGCGGCAACGCCAGGCGAAGTCCCAGCGGGCGGCACCGAAATTGCGCGTGTGGCTCCCGCCAGCGCGGCCACGCCCAACTCAGTAGCCGACGCAACGACCGATCGCGACGCCGTCGATGCCGGCATGAACGCGCCGTTCGATGTGGCGCTGTTTTTGTCAGCCCTGTTCGGCGCAATCATCGGCGGGCTCATCCTCAACATCATGCCGTGCGTCTTTCCCATCCTGTCGATCAAGGCGCTGGCACTGGCGCGTTCGGGCGAGAGCGAGCGGATCGCCCGGCGTGAAGGCATCGCCTATACCGCAGGCGCGGTGCTCACCTGTCTGGGCCTCGGCGCCGTCCTCCTGCTGTTGCGCGCAGGCGGCGAAGCCGTCGGCTGGGCCTTCCAGTTACAACGGCCCGAATCGGTCGTGCTGCTGATCGTCCTGATGGCGGCGATGACAGCCAATCTGCTCGGCCTGTTCGAATTTACCGGCAGTTTCTCCTTTGGACGGGCGTCGCGCAGCACCGCCCCGAATGGCGAGCCCAACGCTGCACAGGGCGCCTTTGCGACCGGCGCGCTCGCCGCCTTTGTCGCCACGCCCTGCTCCGGCCCCTTTCTGGGCGCGGCACTCGGGGCGACGCTGGCATTGCCGGCCTGGGCCGCACTGCCGGTATTTGGCGGTCTCGGCCTAGGGCTGGCCCTCCCCTTCCTCCTGATCGCACTGGTCCCGGCGGTGCGGTCGCGCCTGCCAAAGCCGGGCGCTTGGATGGCGACGTTCCGCCGCTGGCTGGCATTGCCGATGGCGCTGACCGCTCTGGCGCTGGTATGGCTGTTGGGACGGCAGGTCGGACCGACTGGCTGGCTCATCGGTGCTGGCATCACCGTCGCGACACTAGCGCTCGGCTGGTGGGGCGGGCGCCTTCAGCGCGACGAACAGCCGGTGTCGATGGCGCTGATTGCGATGGTGGCGTTGATCGTCCCTGCATCATTATTCCTGCCACAGCCGCAAGCACCGGGTACGACCAATGAGGTATCCGCAACGGCGGACGCGGGGCTTGCCGGGCGGTGGAGCGCCGAAGCCGAAGCTGCGGCCATCGCCAGCGGCCGTCCGGTCTTTGTCTATTTCACCGCCGACTGGTGCGTGTCGTGCAAGGTGAACGAAGCCGCTGCGATCAACCGCGAGGAAACCATCGCCGCGTTCCGGGCGGGCAATGTCGCGCTATTGGTGGCAGACTGGACCAATGCCGACCCCGCCATCACCCGCAAGCTCGCCGCACATGGTCGCAACAGCGTGCCGCTTTACCTCTGGTATCCGGCCGGGGCGAGCACGCCTGAGCTGCTGCCGCAGATATTGACACCTGCAATGCTGGTGGACCGGGCGAGCCGGCGCTGATGGCGCGAATCCGTGCCGATCAACGGCTGGTAGAATTGGCGCTGGCTGAAAGCCGCAGCCGGGCGCAGGCCCTGATCATGGCCGGGCACGTCTTTGCCGGTGACCGCAAGGTCGACAAAGCGGGGGCGATGATCCCCGCCGATGCCCCGTTGACGGTCAAGGGGCGTGACCACCCATGGGTGTCGCGCGGCGGCATAAAGCTCGACCATGCGCTCACCGAACTGGGGTGGGATGTGACCGGCGCGGTTGCCATCGATGTCGGCAGCTCGACAGGGGGGTTCACCGACGTGCTGCTGCATCGTGGCGCGGCCCGCGTCTATGCCGTCGATTCGGGCACCAACCAGCTCGCCTGGAAATTGCGGCAGGATGACCGCGTCATCGTCCATGAACAAACGAGTGCGCGGACATTGACCGCTGCGCACATCCCCGAACCCGTCAACCTTATCGTGTGCGATGCCAGTTTCATCGCGCTGGCCAAGGTGCTGCCGGTCCCGCTCTCCTTTGCCACGCCCGATGCGCGGCTGGTTGCGCTGGTCAAACCGCAGTTCGAGGCGGAGCGCGGTGAAGTCGGCAAAAAGGGGGTGGTGCGTGATACCGCCGTGCACGCACGCGTTTGCGCCAGCGCGGCCGACTGGCTGTCGGGCATGGGCTGGTACCCCCTGCCCATCCTGACCAGCCCGATCACCGGGCCAGAAGGCAATGTCGAATTTCTGCTTGCGGCAACCCGCCGGCATGGCGATGGTGCCGCTGCGCTCACCGATGCCGTCACAGATGCCGTCACAGATGAAAGTCCGCTGCATGAATGAAATCGCATCCCCTGGCCAGCTGCGCATGGCCCTGCTGCGCTGGTTACTGGTGTGCGTGCCGGCGATTGTCGGGGTCGGCAGCCTGATGGGCATCCTGTCCAACTCCGGTTACAGCAACGCCTGGTTTGTCGCACTCGACCGGCCGGATCTGGTGCCGCCGGGCTGGGTGTTCGGTGCGGCCTGGACGACGCTATATACCCTCATGGCCATCGCTCTGGCGCTGGTCATCACCGCGCGCGGCGCGGCCGGCCGCGGCATCGCCATCGCCGCCTTTTTGATCCAGCTCGCCGCAAACTATGCCTGGTCGCCCGTTTTTTTCGGCATGCGCGAAGTCAGCGCCGCGTTGATCCTCATCATTGTCATCCTGCTCGCGGCAGGTGTGACGACGCTGTTGTTCTGGCGCATCCGCAGGGTCGCGGGCCTGTTGATGCTGCCCTATCTGGGCTGGTTGTGCTTTGCGACCTACCTCAACTATGCCATCGACGTGCGCAATCCCGACGCCGAAACCCTTGTGCCCCCCGCTGCCAGTGCCAATATAGGTGTCGGGCAAGGGCGTTGATGCCGGAGTTAAGACGATGCAATCGCAGAAAAAATTTTTTGAAGATCTCGCCAAGGCGATGAATGGCGCCGCGGGCACCTTTGCCGGCATGGCGCGCGAGGCGCAGGACGCCGCGCGGGAACGTGCCAAGGAATTTGTCGGCGGCATGGATTTTGTCAGCCGTGAGGAGTTTGAAACACTCAAGGATCAGGTCGCGCTGCTGCGCGAGGAACTGGCGGCGGCCAAGGGCTCTGCGGCCCCGGCGGCCAAGGCGACACGCAAAACCAAGAGCTGACAGGCCGCATATCGTCGCAAAAACATATTCAGGCCGTTGCGCTTTGGCGGGCGCAACGGCATGAGTCGCACAACCATGACAACGCATGATTTTGACGACAGCCACGACGATGCCGGTGGAGATCCGATAGAGGTCCTTGCCCGCTATTTCGAAGCGCATGGCTGGCCCAACGAACCGGTTGGCGACGAAGAGGTCGTCACCACGGTGCAGGGCAGCTGGACCAGCTATGAGCTGCGCGGCGTCTGGCGCAATGACGACAATGTGCTGCAATTATTGCTGTTTCCGGAGATAAAGATTGTTGAAGGGCGCCGTGCTGCGGTGTTTGAGGCGCTATCGCTGATCAACGAACAATTATGGATGGGCCATTTTGAACATTGGGCCGCAAGCGGCATGATATTGTTCCGCCACGCCACGCTGCTCGATGCCGAAATGCTGCTGACGATGGACATGGCCGAAACGCTCGTCCAAAACGCCATCGACGAATGCGAACGCTTTTATCCGGTGTTCCAATTTGTCCTGTGGGGCGGCAAGAGCCCCACGGAAGCCATCGCCGCCGCGTTGATTGAAACGCGCGGTGAAGCATAGGCGGCAACGCCGCTCCACGAAAAAATACAATAGTAATCAGGACAGGCAATGACATCCCTCCCCCTTGCGCGCTTTGACGGCGACCTGTTGATCTATGGTTGTGGCACGATGGCCGGCACCATGCTGACCCGTTGGCTCGATTGCGGCCTGTCGCCCGACCGGGTCACGGCGATCCGTGCCAGCGGAGCGGCGGCACCCGGCGGGGTCACGACCCGCAAATCTGCTGCCCGATTGGCCAAGCCCGACATTCTGGTCATCGGCCTGAAGCCGCAAATCTTTCCGCAGGCCAAGGCTGACCTGGCCCGGCTCGCCGGACCCGACACATTGGTGGTATCGATCATGGCCGGGGTCGAGTTGGCCGATTTGGCGGACGCGTTGCCGACCGCCGGCGCCATCATCCGCGCCATGCCCAACCTGCCGGTGGCCTCGGGCCGCGGCGTCGTCGCCACCGTCGGCGATGCCGGTAAACAGGCGGCGCGGTTCGACGCGCTGATGCAGCCATTGGGTCATGTCCATCCGCTGGCGGAGGAAGCCGGTTTCAACCTCGTGACCGCGCTGATCGCCTGTGGCCCCGCCTTTGTGTACCGCTTTGTTGCGGCTTTGGCAGGATCGGCGGTGCGACTGGGCCTGGACGAGCGTGACGCCGACCTGTTGGCGCGGGCAACGGTCGCAGGCGCAGCCGCGGGCATGGCCGATTCGGGCGAAACCGCCACCGCGCTGGCCGACGCCGTCGCCAGCCCCGGCGGCATGACGCAGGCCGGCCTTGACGTGCTCGACAGCGACGGTCGCCTCGCCGGTCTGTTGGCCGAAACGTTGCGGGCAGCGCGTGACCGCGGGCGCGAACTCGCCGCCAGCGTCCAGGCCGGCTAGACCTCGAGTCCGCGAGGTGCGCCCCTGCCGCTGCGGTATCGCCGCTGCCGTTGGGGTCTATGTCACCGCCGCCGGGTCAGGTCGGCGATGTGCGCCTGTGCGGCCACCGGCACCAGCCCTTCCAGCACGCGCCAAAGCCCGCTGACCGCGTCCTGCCCGGCCGCGCCATAGGCTTCGCGCATCGCCACGCGCAGCGGCTGGGCCAGTTGGTCGGCGAGCGCGCGCCCTGCCGCCGTGGGGCGCAGTTCGCGGCGACGGCGATCAACGCTGCCGGCGCTGACGCTGATCAGATCGCGCCGGACAAGGTCGGCGGCGACGCGGCTCAACGCCTGTTTGCTCGTCCCCGACAGCGCGATCAGATCCCCCATCGCCAGTCCCGGCCAGCGCACGACATGGCTCAACAGCCGGTAATGCGCCCGCCCGATACCCGCTGCGCGCAGCGCCGGGTCGATGGCGCGCAACAGATGCGATTGGCCCAGCAGCAGCAAGCCGACGCCACGGTCCACCTCCGCATCACGCAGAAAGAGCGGGGATGCCGCAACCCGTTGCCGGGCCAGGTCATAATCATCCTGTTCAGGTTGCGCTCTGCCGGTCATGGCACCGGTAACAGCATGCGCGCAGCGCGGTTGCAAGGGCGTGGCGGTGCGGCGGGCCGGTTGACCACATCGCAGCGGCTGGCTAACCGGCTGGTCAGACCTCAACCACAGCCTGGGCACGATATAGCCGCATGACCGACCTCCCCGCCCTCAGCATCACCCCGCACGCCAACCCGGTGGACGCGGCGGAGCGTGCGGCGCGGATCGCCGACCCCGGTTTCGGTCGCACATTCACCGACCATATGGTGATGATCCGCTATCGTGAGGGTGTTGGCTGGCATGATGCACAAGTTTCGGCGCGGGCGCCGCTGACGATCGACCCCGCTACCGCAGTGCTCCATTATGCGCAGGAAATATTCGAAGGGCTAAAGGCCTATCGCCGCGGCGACGGAACGATGGCGCTGTTCCGCCCCGACGCCAATGCCCGCAGGTTCAACGCGTCCGCCGACCGCATGGCGATGCCGCAATTGCCCGAGGCGCTGTTTGTCGAGGCATGCAAGGCGCTGGTACGGATCGACCGTGACTGGTTCCCCCCCGTCGATGGCGGTTCGCTCTATCTGCGTCCGTTCATGATCGCGTCCGAAGTGTTCCTCGGCGTCAAACCCAGCGCCGAATATCTGTTCATGGTGATCGCTGCCGCGTCAGGCAATTATTTCAAAGGCGGGGCGCCGGCCATCCGCCTGCTCGTCGCGGAGCAGGATACGCGGGCCGCACCCGGCGGCACCGGCGCAGCCAAATGCGGCGGCAATTATGCCGCATCGCTGCGCGCGCAACAGGCGGCGATCGCACAGGGCTATGACCAGGTTGTGTTCCTCGATGCGGCCGAACGCCGTTATGTCGAGGAACTGGGCGGCATGAACATGTTCTTTGCCTTTGACGATGGCAGCATCATCACGCCGCCGCTCGACGGCACGATCCTGCCCGGTATTACCCGCGACAGCCTCATCGCGCTGGCACGGGAGGACGGGTTGACGGTGCGCGAGGAACGCTATGCCATCGACCAGTGGCGCGCAGACGCCGCCAGCGGGCGGCTCGTCGAATGTTTCGCCTGTGGCACCGCTGCGGTGGTGACCCCCGTTGGCAGCGTCAGCGGTGACGGCTTTACCGCCACCGTCGGCAGCGGCGGGCCGGGCCAGCTGACGGAAAGGCTCAAGGCCCGGCTGGTCGACATTCAGCGCGGGCGCGCTCCCGACGCGCATGGCTGGGTGCAAGCCATCGATTGATCGCGCCATGCGGCACGAGTGCGGGCGATGCCGGGCCGGGCCGCTGGCTGCGGTTTATCGCGCGAACGCTATGCGCGCAAAACCCCTTTCCATCTGCATCGGCATGGCTATAAGGCCGCCCTCACCCGCCCGTGCTGGGGCGTAGCCAAGCGGTAAGGCAGCGGTTTTTGGTACCGCCATGCGGAGGTTCGAATCCTCCCGCCCCAGCCAGCCGGTCCGACGGGGTGAGCCAAGCGACCGGGCTGATCATTCGGCATTGAGGCGACAATCAACTTGGCGTCATCGCCCGCCTATGGCATCCAAATGCCCGGGAGAGGATTTTCGGGCGGGGAAAGTGATGCGGTATTTGTTTGCGGCCCTGGCACTTTGCCTGTCCGGCTGCGGGTTTTCACTCAATCAGGTCAGGCTGGACGTTGACCAGAATGCTCGCACGCAGATTGGTGTCCGCATCGCAGAAAATCCGAAGGAAACGCGCTCGGACGAGACGGGACAGCGCAAGCCCAATGCCCAGCAGACCATTGATGCGCTGGAACGCTGTTTCGGGGAATCGCTGATGGAACGGCGCGAAGCCGAAACGATCTATCTTTCGTTCAGCAAGAGCGACATGACCTTTGACGACATCGACGAACTATGGCGTTGCGGCCAGTCCGATGCTCCGTTTCGGTTTATCGAGTCCCGGGTTGACGCAGGAATTCTTTACGACACGCGCATCATATTACTCGATATGCGAGCCCAAATGGGTGGCGCCGGCAGTAATCGTACCGACCTGATTCCTGCCGAACTACGCATCTCGATGCCGGCTGAATTTGAAGTACGGGACGTGTCGTCGCGAAGCATGTTCGCGTTGAACATCTCGCGACCTGACCCGCTCACAGCAATCCTCCGGCCCAGCATCATTGCGGCAAATGTCGCGGCGGCTGACGCGCTGTTGAGGGAGCAATGCCCGGATATGGTGCGATGCTCAATTGACAGGTGGGAGTATCCCCGAAGTATCCAGTTGCTTGTGGAGCTGCGTTCTCACCATTATCATTATGGCTTCAACGAAGCATTGGGCCTGTTTGGCCTGCTATTCGGTTCCGGTATCGCAGTGGGAGCGGTACGCGGAAAATCGGCGCGGAAATCGTCCAGCCGCTGACCGGCACGAGCCGCGACCATGGCCAGATCGGCCAAGGATGATTGATCGCGGGATACCGCGGACTTCCCTCATTTCGCGCGCGCTGCCTTACCCCCGCACCGCCCTAGCGCGCCCCTGGCACCGCCCTCAACGCGCGGCGGCGACACGCGCCATGATGGCCTCTGCCGCAGCGTTGCCGGCATAGCCGGCCGTACCGAACTCCACGTTGATCTGGCGGTGGGTGCCGTCGATCGCCAGCAGCTGGGCCGCCCGGCCGGCGCCACGCAGCGCGGTCGCCATGCCGGTGGACTGCGCAGCAGAATCGGCCCGGTCCGCCGCATGAATGATCAGCCAGTCGCCCACATCGGCTCCGCCGACATGGTTGATCGGTGACAGCGCGCGTTGCCGTGCCGCATCCTGTCCGAATGCAGCGTCATAGAGGCGTGCGGCAAGCGGCCCCGCATCGGCCATCTGGCGCGGCACATCATAGCCCGCGCCGTCGAGCAATATGGTGCCGCGAATGGCGGCAAGGTCGGCACCCAGCAACGCATCCTGGGTGGATAGCAGCGCCGCGAGGTGCGCGCCCGCGCTATGGCCGATCAACAAGATGCGGTCGGGGTCAAAGCCGAGCCGCGCAGCGTCGGCGCGCAGCGCGCGGATGCCGTCGGCAAGGTCGCGGGCCTGCATCTCTACCGGCGCATCAGGCAACAGCCGATAGCCCAGCGAGGCAAAGGCCCAGCCATGGCGCGCGAACCATGTCGGTTTTTCCGCGACCCGGCTGCGATCACCAATGCGCCAGCCGCCGCCATGGATAAAGATCGCCAACGGTGGCCGCGCACCGACACCGGGGCGGGGGCTGGGGACATAAAGGTCCGCAGCCTGACGCGGATCGGCGCCATAGCTGATCACCTCGCCCGGCCGCGCGACCGAACGCCCGTCATCGTCGACCGCAGTGCGGCGCCCCTCGGGCATCGGCAAACGCCGGCGGCGCTGCATCGCCACGGGCCTGTCGTCGGCAACCGGTGCCGAAACCGCAAGCGCAGGGGGCGTGGCCACCAGCATCGCCAAAAATATTGCAATCATCCCGCCACCTCGAAATTCGTGGGTATCGCGCCACATAAAGCGCCTGTTTGTGGCGCAGTTATGCCATCGAACGCGCAATTGTCGCAATGACATGGTGCGTCGTCGCCGGTTCCCTTTCGCGCAAAACCCCTTTAAGGGGCCAGCGCACGGCGACCACCGGCGTGCGGCACCATTATGCAGACCGTGCAGGCCCGACCGGCCTGCGCCCAACCAAGGATAGCGCATGGCCAACGTCACCGTAATCGGTGCCCAGTGGGGCGACGAGGGCAAGGGCAAGATTGTCGACTGGCTGGCCAGCCGAGCCGATGTCGTCGTGCGTTTTCAGGGTGGGCACAATGCCGGCCACACATTGGTCGTCGGCAACCAGACCTATAAATTGTCGCTGCTG
>CAZAWL010000016.1:7408-15404 GCA_964488705.1 uncultured Sphingopyxis sp. | reverse complement strand
CGCGCGTGTCCACCCTGCCCAGCCGCGCCGGTGAACGGGTGGTGTTGCGCCTGCTCGACACCGAGAATGCCGGCATCGGTTTTGACCAGCTCGGCCTGACGGGCAGCGCGGACGGGGTGCTGCGCGCCGCACTCGCCGAACCCAATGGCATCATCCTCGTCACCGGCCCGACCGGATCAGGCAAGACAACGACGCTCTATGCCGCCCTGCGCACGCTGAATGACGGCAGCCGCAACATCCTGACCGTCGAAGACCCCGTCGAATATGCCGTTGAAGGCGTCGGCCAGACACAGGTGAATGCCAAGGTCGGGCTCACCTTTGCCTCCGGCCTGCGTGCGATATTGCGGCAGGACCCCGACATTGTGCTGGTCGGCGAAATCCGCGACCGGGAAACCGCCGACATCGCGATTCAGGCGTCGCTGACCGGGCACCTCGTCCTGTCCACGGTCCATACGAACGATGCCATCGGCGCGATTACGCGGCTGCGCGACATGAAGGTCGAACCATTTCTGATTGCGTCGAGCCTGCGCGCCGTCATTGCCCAGCGGCTGGTGCGGCGGCTGTGCCCCAATTGCCGCATGATGGGGCCCGACGCGTCGGGGAGTGCCGCCGCGATCGGCATTGGCGAGCGCGTGGCGGTGGGCCAGCCCGTCGGCTGCGACGCGTGCGGGCATAGCGGTTTTCGCGGCCGGATCGGCGTGTTTGAGGCGATCAAGATCGACGATGCGATTCGCCGGATGATCAACGACGGCAGCGACGAATCCGCCATCTCGGCCTATGCTTTCGACACCAACCCGACGCTGGCCGATAATGCCCGCGCGCTGGTGCTGGCCGGGGAAACAACGGCGGCGGAGGCGCTGCGCATTACCCGAAGCCAGGACATTATGGTGCCCGGCGATGGCTGAGTTTCGCTATCGCGCCATCGACGCCGGTGGCCGCGAACGCAGCGGTCAGGTGTCCGCCGACGATCAGGCGGCCGCGCGTGCTACGCTGGAGCGGCGCAAACTGTACGTCATCGACTGCACCCCCGGCCGGGCCGCCACCGACCCGGCGCGGCCGGCGCTGCTGAGCCTGACCCGGACCAAATTGTCCGCCCGCGAACTGGCGCTGTTTACGCGGCAATTGGCGACATTGACCGAAGTCAGTCCGATCGAGGAGGCATTGCGGACCGCCGCCCGCCAGTCGGAGGCCGCGCATGTCCGCCGCATCGTCGGCAATGTCCACAGCGGGGTCAACGAGGGCCGGCGGCTCGCCGATGCCATGGCACGCGAACCGAAAAGCTTTCCCCCGCTCTATCGCGCGATGGTCGCGGCCGGCGAAACCGCAGGCAGCCTCGGCGTCATCCTCGACCGGCTGTCGGCGCTGCTCGAACGGCAGGCCGAAGTGCGCGGCAAATTGATCGCAACGCTGGCCTACCCCGTCGTGCTGGCGCTGGTGGCGCTGGCGGTCATCGCCGCGCTGATGATCTGGGTCGTGCCGCGCGTCGTCGAACAATTTGATACGGTCGGCCAGCAATTGCCGTTGCTGACCCGCATCGTCATCACGCTGTCGGACATTGCCGCCAACGGTTGGTGGATCATCTTCCTCGTCCTGATCGCGCTGGGTGCAGGCGCCGCGTGGCTGTTGCGCAAACCCGGCCCGCGCCGCGCCTTTGACGGTTGGCTGTTGCGCCTGCCCTTGCTGGGCCGGTTGATCCGCGACCTGCATGCCGCGCGGTTTGCCCGTACGCTGGGCACGATGGTGGCGAGCCGCCTGCCGCTGGTCGAGGGGCTGCGGCTGACCGTGCCGACCATCCGCAACCGTGTGCTCGCCGATGCCACCGCATCGATCAGCGAAGCGGTCCGGTCAGGCGGCAGCCTGTCCGCCGCCATGCGCAGCGCCAGCGTGTTTCCTCCGCTGCTCGTCTACCTCGCGGCGAGCGGGGAGAGTTCGGGGCGGCTGGCAACTATGCTGGAACGGGCCGCCGACTATCTGGAACGCGAATTCGACCGTTTCACCTCAACCGCGATGGCGCTGCTCGAACCGCTCATCATCATCGTGATGGGGGTTATCGTCGCGCTCATCATCCTCGCCATCCTGCTGCCCATATTGCAGCTGCAACAACTTGCCGGAGCATAGCCATGCCTGACCAGACCATCGCCGCAGGGCGCACCCATCCCCAGCCCGATGAGGCGGGTTTCACGCTGACCGAGCTGATGGTCGTGCTGTTCATCATCGGACTGCTCAGCACCATTGTCCTCATCAACGTCCTGCCCAGTCAGGACCGGGCGATGGTGACAAAGGCCAGGGCGGATATCGCGACGCTGGAATCGGCCATGGAAAGTTACCGGCTCGACCAGCTCACCTACCCCAGTGCCGCCGACGGCCTCGCCGCGCTCGAATCGCCACCGGCGAGCCTTGCCGACCCCAGCCGCTACCCCCGTGGCGGCTATATCCGTTCATTGCCGACCGACCCGTGGGGCCGGCCCTATGAGCTCGCGGTGCCGGGGCGCAACGGCGACCCGTTCAGCATCTATTCGCTCGGCGCCGATGGTGCACCGGGGGGCAGCGATGACAATGCCGATATCTATGGCGCCAATTGATCAGCCGACAGCACAGCGGGGGTTCTCGCTGGTCGAGCTGATGGTTGTGCTGATGCTGATCGGCATCGCGGCAACGGCGGTCGTGCTGACCATCCGCCCCGGCGGCAACGATGCCCGCGCGCAGGCGACGCGTCTGGCGGTGCGGACGGCGGCGCTGCGCGACCGGGCGGTGATCGAGGGGCGCGCCTTTGGCCTGTGGGTCACGGCATCGGGCTATGGCTTTGAACGGCGGGTGTCGGGCAATTGGCAGCCGATCGACGAAGGCCGGTTGTCGCGTCAGGACTGGCAACCGGGTTCTGCGGTAACGGTCGATGGCACCAGTCACGGACGCCTCAGTTTCGACCGCATCGGCCTACCCGACCGGGCGATGCGCATAGAGCTGGCGGCTGGCGGCGACCGGGCCAGCGTGATTATCGACGCCGCCGGCGACGTCGCGGTGCAATGATGCGACGCGACAGCGGCTTTACCCTGCTCGAAATGCTGGTGGCAATGAGCATATTGTCGCTGGCGGCGCTCGCGCTGGTCCGGCTCGACGCCTTTACGGCGCGCAGTGCCGCCACCCTGTCGGCGCGCAGCATCGCCCAGATGACGGCCGACAATCATGCCGTCGCCTTATTGTCCGACCCCACCCCCCCGACCATCGGCACGGCCAGCAGCAGCGTCAGCAACGGCGGGCTGCCGTGGCAAATCATCACCCATGTCGCGCACACCGCCGACCCGGCATTGTTGCGTATCGACATCCGCGTCACCGGCCACGGTGGGGAGACGGCGCGGCTGACGACAATCAGGCCGGCCGCATGACCGTGCCTGCCAAAGCTGCCAACGGCTTTACGCTGGTCGAAGTGCTGATCGCGCTCAGCATTTTCGCGATGCTGGCGGTAGCGGGCGTCATGCTGTTGCGGTCGAGCATCACGACGCAGGCCGGTGTTGCGCGCCAATTGGGCGACACAAGCGAGGTGATGCGGCTGCGCGCCATCCTCGCCAGCGAGATGATGGCGGCCAGCCCCCGCCCCAGCCGCGACGCCAGCGGGCAATCCCGCCCTGCCATGGTCGGCACGGCGAGCGCGATGGCGCTGGTCCACAGCAATGATGCCGGTGCGGTCGGCAGCATCAGTCGTGCGACCTACCGCCTCGACGATGGCCGGCTGGTCCGGGACGGGGAGGGCCGCGTCGACGGCACCAGTGCCGCGACAACAGCCGTCATGGTGCGCGACGTGACGTCGATTGCCTGGCGCTATCGCGGCATTGATGGCAGCTGGACCGACCAATGGACCCCCGATCGGCCCGACCGGTTGCCGGTTGCGGTGGAACTGACGCTCGCGCGGCAAGCCGGGCCACCGCTCACCATGGCGTTCCTGGTCGCCCCTGATGGGCTGTCGGCTGGTGGTGATGACGCCAATGGTGGCCCAAATTGACCCGCGCCAGGCCCGCCCCGCACCGGAGCGAGCGCGGAGCGGCGCTGTTGACCGTGCTGTTGCTTGTCGCCCTGATGGCGGTGATTTCCGCCAGCGCGGTGGAGCGGCTGACGCTGACCACGCGGCTCGCCGCCAGCACCAATGCGATGGACCAGGCGCGCCATTTCAACCGGGCGGCCGAAGCGATCGCGCTGCGCCGCATCGCCACGCTGGCGGGCGCGTCGGCGAGCCAGGTCACGCTGGCGGGCGATTGGTATGACCGCCCCTTCATGCTGCCCCTGCCCGACGGCGGGTCCGCCGAAATCCGCGTCACCGACGGCGGCAATTGTTTCAACCTGAATTCGCTGGTCGCCGAATCGACGGTCGGCGGCAGCATCCAGCGGCCATTGGCGCTGGCGCAATTTGTCGCCTTGATGCAGGCGCTGGGCATCGGTGCGGGGGAGGCCGCGACCATTGCCGGGTCCGCTGCCGACTGGATCGACGCCGACCAGCAGGTGAGCAGCCCCGGCGCGGAGGACGGCGCCTATGCCGCGTCCGCCACGCCGCATCGCACCGGCGACCGGCCGATGGCAGCGGCGGCCGAACTGCGCGCCGTTGCTGGCGTCACTCCGGCGCTGTGGGCGCGACTTGCGCCGTGGGTTTGCGCGTTGCCGACCAGCGATCTGTCGCCGATCAACGTCAATACGCTGCAACCCGAACAGGCCGTCTTGCTGCAAATGTTGCTGCCGACGCGCATTGATGCCTCACGTGCCCGCGCGCACATTGCAGCCCGCCCCGCTGCTGGCTATGGCCGGATAGAACGGTTCTGGAACGCACCGACGCTCGCCGGCATCACCCCGACAGGGGACGTCGCCAGCCAGGTGTCGCTGCGGACCCGCTGGTTCCGGGTGCAGACCATCGTACGCGTGGGGGATGTGACGATTACCAGCATAGCCATTATCGATGCCGGTGACGGCACAGACGCGGCGCGGATCGCCCGCCGCAGCCTGGGACCCGAAATATGAACAGTGACGACGCCATCATCCTGTCCCTGCCGACCCGGGGATATGACGGCCACGACCAGTGCCATTGGTGGCGTGTGGCGGGCGGGCACATTACCGAAACGGGCATCGGCCTGTCGCGATTCCACGTTGGGCCGGGCGGGATAGACCCTGCGCAGATCGGGCATGTCATGGCCCTGGCGCCGGTTGAATCATGCCTGCTCCACCGTCTGGCGATGTCCGCCATGCCGGACAAACAGGCAGCAGCCGTCGCCCAGCGTATGATCGCGGGTGACAGCCCGCGTGCCGACGAAGTGCTGCACATCGTGCCGGTCACCGACGACGCGGCGGCGGGAGAACGCGCCTTTGTCAGCGTGCCCGCCGAAACCATGGAACAATGGCAGGCATGGTTGACGCGGCACGGCCTGACCGCCCGATCGATCGTCCCGGCTGCGCTGCTGATCCCCGCCGGCGAGGATGATATAGCGATCCGCGCCCGCATTGGCGGGGACGACGTCATCCGCAGCGGCGCCAGCGCCTTTCCCGCCGAACCGTCGCTGGTCAAGGCGCTGTGCCCGCCCGACACGGTGCTACGCACGATGACCGAAGATCAGGTGGATCACGCGATCATCGCCGCCTGTGACGCACCGCCGGCGGAGCTGTTGAGCGGACCATGGGCGCCGCGGCGACGGTTGCGGTTCGACGGCGCAGACTGGACGCGCGCGGCAAAGCTGGCGGCGGCGCTGGCGCTGGTGTCGATACTCATCCCGCTCATCCTGATCATCCGGCTGCACCATAGTGCCGACCAACTCGACGAAGAGACCGTCGCCATGGCGGTTCAGATGGGGGCGCCGACCAGTCGCGCCGAAGATGCAATCGCCGCCGCCGACCGCAGGCTCGCACAGCTAGGCACCGGCCCCGCCCTCGTCACGACGCCGATTGCCGCACTGGTTCAGGCGATGGAGGCGGCACCGACGGTTAACCTCGACACCATCAGCTGGCGCGGCGACGGCATCCTTTCCGTCACGCTGGGCGGACCGCGCAACGAGGATATCAACCCCGTGCTCGAGGCCATCCAGCGCGCCGGTTATCGCATCACCGCGCAGGCCCGCGCCGGCACCGACGGCCGCGCACTGGCCGACATCACCATTCGGAGCGGCCCATGACCCAGACCCTGCGCCATTGGTGGACGGGATTGTCCACCCGCGAACGCTGGCTGGTCGGCATCGCCGGCACGCTGACGGCACTGGTGCTGCTGTGGTTTGCCGTCATCATGCCTTTGGTCAACGGGCTGGCGGCGGCACGCGAGCGGCACACCGCCGCGGTCGAACGCCATGCCGGGGTCGCGGCCCGTGCCCGTATGGCCGAACAGCAGGCCGGGCGCGGCACGGCGGTGACGCGCGTGTCCGGCCGCGTCGACATCATCATCAGCCAGTCTGCCGCCGAACAGGGGTTCATCCTGTCGCGTAACGACGCCGTTGGTGAAAGCAGCGCCAGCATCGCCATCGGCAATGCGCGGGCAGCGGCGGTCTTTACCTGGCTGGGGCTGCTCGAAGCGCAACAGCTGATCGCCAGCGAACTTACCATCCGGCCCAATGCCGACGGCACCGTTGCGGTCACGGCAACCATCACGCGCAGCCAATGATACGCCGGTGGCCATATTGGCTGATCGTGGCGGCGCTGGGCACAATGACCGCGCTGTTCCCGCTGCGGCTGGCGCTGGCGATGGCGGGCGCGGGCCAGAGTGGTATCTCCGCCAGCGCAGTCGGCGGCACCATCTGGCATGGCGAGGCGCATGAAGTCAGCATCGGCCCGTTGCCGGTCGGTCATCTCGAGACGCGGCTCAGCCCGCTGCGTCTGTTGACCGGCAAGGCGCACGTCGCCTTTGCCCGACTGCCGGGTGATCCGAACGGCCCGCTGACCGGCGCGATCGAAAGCGGGTTTGGCACATGGCGGCTGAACGAGATCAGCGGCGCAACCGGCCCGCTGGTGGATATGGCGGTGCCGATAGAGAGCATCACCCTCGACCGGCTGTCGGTCCGTTTCGACGATGGCCGCTGCGTCAGCGCCAGCGGGTCGGTGCGGCTGTCGATCGCGATCAATATCGCCGGCATGGGGTTGCGCCATGGCCTGGGCGGGGCCGCCACCTGTCGCGGCGACGACATGGCGCTGACCATGACCGGCGATTCCGGGATGGAGCGACTGACCATATTGATCGGCGCCGACCGCAGCTATGACGCGCAACTGTCGATCCGCGCAAGCGACCCGTTGATTGCAGCCGCGCTGGCCGGTGCCGGACTGGCGCCGCAGGGTGACGGCTTTGGCTATCGCTTTCGGGGCCGCTATTGACCGCAGCTTTGTTCAGCAACGATTTGCCCCCTGCGACGGCGGCGCTGGTCGGCACTCTGCTCGGTGCGATTATCGGCAGTTTCATCGCGACCGTGGCGGTGCGCTGGCCAAAGGGAGAGGCTGTGGTCACCGGCCGGTCGCACTGCGATGGCTGTGGCCAGCCGCTGCGCCCCTGGGAACTGGTGCCGCTGCTCAGCTGGCTGGCCCTGCGCGGACGGTGCCGCCGTTGCGGCGCCCGTATCGCACCGACACACGTCATGATCGAGCTGGCGTCGGCGGCAATTGGCGGCGCGGCGCAGTGGCTGGCACCCGGGATAGGCGGGCTGGCGCTGGCGATGTTGGGATGGCAATTATTGCTGCTCGGCTGGCTGGATGCGCGCCATTTCTGGCTGCCGCACCTGCTGAGCGTGACGTTGGCACTGACCGGTGTCGTCTGTGGCGGTGTTGCCGGTGCGGCCATCGGCCTACCGACCCCCCTCACCGACCGGATGATCGGCGCAATGGCCGGTTTCTCCTGCCTTTTCATCATCGCTGCGGCGTATCGCCAGCTACGCGGGCGCGATGGGCTGGGCGGCGGCGACGCGCCGATGTTTGGCGCGATTGGCGCCTGGACGGGCTGGGCACTCTTGCCGGTCATCCTGCTGCTCGCGGCGATAGCAGGCATCGCGGT
>CAZAWL010000016.1:0-7308 GCA_964488705.1 uncultured Sphingopyxis sp. | reverse complement strand
CGCTCCGACTCCGAACAGGTTCGATCCTCGCACGGACACCGCCACCCACCCCTGCGGGTGTTTGGCGCGCCCGGCAGGATTCGAACCTGCGACCACCAGCTTAGAAGGCAGGTGCTCTATCCAGCTGAGCTACGGGCGCAACCGGTCGAGCGTCTAGCGCAGATTGCCCTTGCCGCAAACATCGATAAGGATGCCGCGCATCAGGCGAGGGGAATAATGATGGACGACACCCGCAATCCGACCGGTCCCGGTCATGTCAGTGCCAGTGCCATCGCCGGGCGGCCGTTGCGCTATTATGATTTCTGCATGGCCGCCTTTGTCGCGGTGCTGTTGTTGTCGAATATTGTCGGCGCGGCCAAGCTGAGCGAAGTCGACGGCTTTGTTTTCGGCGCGGGCATCCTCTTTTTTCCCATCAGCTATGTACTCGGCGACGTATTGACCGAAGTCTATGGCTATGCCCGCGCCCGCCGCGTGATCTGGGCGGGGTTCGGCGCGCTGATTTTTGGCGCGGTCATGACCTGGGCGGTGGTCGCCATGCCGCCGACTGACGGCTGGCAATGCGACGGCAACGCGCTGTTGCGGATGTTCGACGGATCGACCGAACCGACCGGGGCGGTGTGTCAGGCGACCTTTGTGTCGGTGTTCGGCAGCACCTGGCGCATCGTCCTCGCCTCCATCATCGCCTTTTGGGCCGGCGAATTCGTCAACAGCTATGTCATGGCCCGCATGAAATTGTGGACGCAGGGAAGGATGCTGTGGACCCGCACCATCGGCTCGACGCTGGTCGGTCAGGGGGTCGACAGCCTGATATTCTATCCGGTGGCGTTCCTCGGCATCTGGTCGAACGAGCTGGTGGTGACCGTCTTGCTGACCAACTGGGCGCTAAAGGTCGCGTGGGAAGCCGCGCTGACGCCGGTGACCTATGCCGTGGTGGGGGCGCTCAAACGGCGCGAAGGCATCGACCTGTATGACGACGACACCGATTTCTCACCCTTTCGCGCAAAGGTGTGACGGCGGGCGATCTGTAACGCTCAGCTGTTACGCGATCACCGACAGCGCCGCTTCAAACAGGCGCAGGCCGTCACGGTTGCCGTGCGCCTGTTCAACCGCCCGTTCCGGGTGCGGCATCATCCCCAACACATTGCCGGCATCATTGATGACCCCGGCAATGTCGCGCGCCGAGCCGTTGACGGCGTCGAGGTAGCGCAGCGCAACGCGCCCTTCCCCCTCCAGCCGGTCGAGCGTGGCATCATCGGCGAAATAATTGCCGTCATGATGCGCGACGGGCAACATAATCTGCTGCCCCGCATCATAACCGCTGGTGAACAGGCTTTGCGCATTATCGACGCGCAGCGGCACTTCGCGGCAGACGAAATGCAACCCCGCGTTGCGCATCAACGCACCGGGGAGCAACCCCGCCTCTGTCAGCACCTGAAACCCGTTGCACACGCCCAGCACCGGCACGCCGCGTGCGGCGGCCTCCGCGACGGCCGTCATGATAGGGCTGCGGGCCGCCATCGCGCCCGAGCGGAGATAGTCGCCATAGGAAAAGCCGCCAGGGATGGCGATGAAGTCGACACCGTCCGGCAGGCTGGTGTCACCATGCCACAGCCGCAATGCCGGCCGACCGGTCACCAGTTCGATGGCGACGGCCATGTCGCGGTCGCAATTGGACCCGGGAAAGGTGATGACGGCAGCGGTCATGATGGGCGGCCCTTTTCGCTGGCTGGGACGTCAGGCGGTGACAATCCGGAAATTTTCGATGACGGTGTTGGCCAGCAATTTTTCGCACATGGCCCTGACATCGCCCTCGGTGACCGCGTCATCGACGTCGAGTTCGATAAAGCGGCCGGCGCGCACGTCATTGACGCCTGCAAACCCCAAGCCGCCGAGGGCATGTTGTATGGCGCGACCCTGTGGATCGAGCACACCGGGTTTCAATGTGACAAAGACTTGCACTTTCACGGGCGGGTCATCCTCTCGCACGGCGGTTGGCGGGCCAACGGCGTCGCGTCGGCGATGGGCCGCGCTATGGCGTGTGGAGCCCTATGTGGCAAGCCGCCGCCGTCAGGAAAATCTTTACCCTGCCCATTTAGACTCTGCCGGTCGGGACAGGCCGGCGGACAGGATAAAGGACGACGACATGGGGATGATTGCCCTCGCTATGTTTATCGGCCTGTGGGGCTGGGGACACGATATTTTCGGCTGGGCCGACCCCGATGGCCAGGTTCAGCTCGCAATATTTGCGTCCTTTCTGTTCGGCATCATCTGCGGCTTTCGCGTCAAGGATTAGCAGCCGCTGCGTCGGCCGGGACAACGCGCACCTGCAAGCGCCGGTCGTGCGTCAGATATTGCCGCGCGGCGGCCAGCAGGTCAGCGGGCGTAACCGCGGCATAAAGGTCCGGCGCCTGACGGCTCCTGTCCAGCCGCGCCGCATCGCTGCTCGCACGAGTGACATAACCCAGCCAATAACCGTTATTGCGTCGTGCCTGCGCCAACCCTTCGAGGATAGGGCGACGTGCCCGATCGAGCAGATCGGGCGATATTTCGACGGATCGCAGGGCGTTGGCCGCAGCTTCGATGGCGCCTTCGACCGATGCGATGTCGCGCACCGCCACACTCGCCGTTGCTGACAAATAACCGAAACCCGGAAAATCCGACGACAGCGACATACTGGCGTCAGGGCTGTATGTCTGGCCCAGATTTTCGCGCAAATCCTCCGTCAGCATGATGCCCATAACCGCACTCAGCAGGTGCAACCGGACGGTCTCTGCCAGGTCGCTATCGTCGCGGGCCGCCCAATAGGTCTGTACGATCGCCTGCTCCGCCTCCCCGCGATGGGTCAATGTGCGCAGCGTCCGGTCGGTCGCGAACCGGCGTTCAAAGGCCACAGGGTCGCGGACGAAAGCCGGGCGGCGCACCGGCAAGGCACCAAAAGTGGCCGCCACCGCAGCAATCGCGGCATCCTCCGCCACGTCGCCGACCAGGCCGATCTCGATCGCGCCATGGGCGAGCGAATCGGCCACTGCCGCACGATAGGCGGTCCAGTCCAGCGCCAGCATCGTGTCGAGCGACGGGGTACGCGCCAGAATATCATTATCCATCAGAATGGCGCCGATGTCGCGCGACAGCGCGGCGCCCGGTGTCGCGTCCATCGCCGCATATTGGTCAGGCAGCACCCGCCGGAACAGGTCGATCGCCTCCGGTCGAAAGCCGGGGTGAGTCAGCGTCGCGGCATGCACCTGCAATTGCAACAGCAGGGCCTGCGGCGTGGTCGTACCGCCCATGACAAAGGAATCATTGCCCGCGCCGAAACTGCGCGACACCGACTGGCCGGCTAGGATGCTCTGCAACTGGTCGGCGCTGTGCGCCTCCAGCCCGCCGAGCGTCATCAGCGGCGTCAGTGCGATACGCGTCGGGTCGTCACGCGTCGCCAGTTGGCCGCCGCCGTCGATGCGCACCTGCACCGCCACGCGATCCGCCGCAAAATCGGTGCGCTTGATGTTGAGCATGACGCCGTTGGCAAAACGCACCCGGCGAATGTCGAGGTCGGCAATCCGGTCATCCGCAACCACCGTGCCGACCGGACCGAAATCGAGATAGGCAAAGCTGCTCGTCGCCTCCTCTGCCGGCGCAGCGACCGCAATTTGTGCCGAAGCGGCATAGGCGGCGAGCAATTGCGCCTCGCCGTCGGCAATCGCGGCCTTGCTCGTCACGCGGATCAACGGCGCACCATAACCGGCCATCATGGCGCGGAACCCGGCCGTCACGCTGTCCGCCGTGATCCGGTCCGCCATCGCTTCGAACAGGTCGCGGTCGGACGCGGGCGAGGTGACGATCGAATCGCCATCCGCTGCGGCCAGCAACCGCCCGGCCAGTCCGCTACTGTTGCGGGTCGACGCCCCGGCGGCGGCGTTGCGATAGCCGGTGCGCAGCGACGCCACCTGTTCTGCAACCTCTGCCGCGGTAAAACCGTGCTGGATGGCGCGGCGAAACTCCTGATCGAGTACAGAAAGCGCGGCGCGCCATTGGCCATCGCGGGTCTGCGCCGTCAAAGTGGCGCTGCGCAACAGTTCGAGCGTCCCGCTCTCGCCAAAGTTGGCACCCGAAATGGGCGCATCGCTGGCGAGGGCAATGCGCGAAAAGCGTCGGCGCAGGATGCGTTCGCCGATCGTTTCGATCAGCAATTGTTCACGCAGCGCGCGCGTGTCGGCCCGGTCGAGCCAGGGCTTGAACCAGGCGACGGTGACAGTTTCGGGCAACGCGGGATGGACATAAATGTCGGCGGCGGAGGCACGGGCAAAGTCGACCTGTCCAGTTTCGGGTTCCGCGCCAGCATCGCCGCGCCCCTGCCAGTCGGCAAAGCGGGCGCGGATGCGTGCCTCCATCTCGTCGACGTCAAAGTCGCCGACGATCACCAACGTCGCGCGCTCGGGCCGGTAATAGCGGTCGTAAAATCGGCGCATCTGCTGCGCACTGACGCTGTGCAGCCTTTCCTCCGTGCCAATCGGCATACGGTCGGGCACAATCGTCCCGGCCAGCGCGAATTGCAGCTGGTCAATCTGGTTGCGCAGCCCGTAATTGTCGCGCGTCCGCATTTCTGAAATGACGACGCCGCGTTCCCGGTCGAGCGCGTCGGGCGCGAGGGTGAGTTGCTGCGCCACCTCCCCAAACAGCATCAGCGCCGTATCGATGAGCGTCGCGCCATTGGTCGGCAGGTCGAGCTGATAGGTCGTGGTCTGAAAACCGGTCGAGGCGTTGGTATCAGCGCCAAAGGCGAGGCCGTTGCGTTCGAGCAGCCGCACCATCTCCCCCTCCGGCACATTGGTTGAGCCGTTGAACGCCATATGTTCGAGGAAATGGGCGAGCCCGCGTTCATCATCACCTTCGTAGAGGCTGCCGACATCAAAGCGCAGCCGCATCGCGATGACCGAACGCGGCGTGACATTATGTTGCAGCGCATATTTCATGCCGTTGGGCAGCACGCCAAAGCGGACATCGGCATCGGGCGTCAGGTCGCTGGCGCTATGCCCCCACGCCTGCGCCGCATCGACAGCGGGCGCCGACTGGGCGGCAGCGGGGGTCGCAAGGTGCAGGAGGGTCAGCGCCCACAGGGCGGCGACGGAGCGGACAAAGGGCGTGCGTAGCATGACGCCGGTCTTGCCGCCGCGCTGCCGCAGGTCAAGCACTGAGCGGTGCCGCGCGATACCTTCGTGCCGACGCCGCGCCGGGGCGGCTGTCGGCTACCCCCAACCCAGGGTCAGGACCCTATCCCTTTTTGCGGCGGTGGCTGTCGAGGTCGAGGACCGCTGAATCCCCCTCTTCGGGGATGAGGCCGAGCCGTCTGGCCACTTCCTGATAAGCCTCGGCCTCGCCACCCAGGTCGCGGCGGAACCGGTCCTTGTCGAGTTTTTCGTTGGTCGCCATGTCCCACAGGCGGCAACCGTCAGGGCTGATTTCGTCGGCCAATATGATGCGCGACCAATCCCCGTCCCAGATGCGGCCAAACTCCATTTTGAAGTCGACGAGGCGGATGCCGACGCCCGCGAACATGCCGCACAGAAAATCATTCACGCGGATGGCGAGGTCCTGCATGTCATGCAGTTCTTCCTGGCTGCACCAGTTGAAACAGGCGATATGTTCCTCGCTGATCAGCGGGTCGCCCAGTGCATCATCCTTGTAATAATATTCGATCAAGGTGCGCGGCAGCGGCGTCCCTTCCTCCAGCCCCAGCCGTTTGGAGATGCTGCCGGCGGCGACGTTGCGCACGACCACTTCGATCGGCACGATTTCGACCTGCCGCACGAGCTGTTCGCGCATGTTCAGCCGTTTGATGAAATGGGTCGGCACGCCGATATGGCCCAGCAACGTGAACACATGTTCCGATATGCGGTTGTTGAGCACACCCTTGCCGTTGATCGTCCCGCGTTTCTGCGCGTTAAAGGCGGTGGCATCATCCTTGAAATACTGGATGATGGTGCCGGGTTCCGGCCCTTCATAAAGGATCTTGGCCTTGCCTTCGTAGATCTGGCGGCGGCGTGCCATGGCGGGGTTCCCTGGGTGATCGGCGCGGCGGTGCTGCGCGGCAAAAAGAGCAGACCCCGGCGACGAGGAACCATGGGTCCAGCGCTGCCGGGGCGTTGGCCCCGCCTTAGCCCAACTGGCGCGCCACCGCAATTGCAGGCTTGCGCCATGGCGCATCCCCCCGCACTGTATGCGCCGGACAGTTGCGGGAGCGAGATGATGGCCGGCCCAGAACAGATTAAAGTTGAACGCAGCGGCAAGGTAATGCTGGTGACATTGCACCGGCCAGAGGCGATGAACGCCTTTACCGCACAGATGAAGGACGAACTGATCGCCGCGCTGGATGAGGCGGATGCCGACGATGCGGTACGCGCCGTCATCTTCACCGGCCATGGCGATCGCGCCTATTGCGCCGGGGCCGACCTGTCGGCCGGAACCAAGACGTTCGACTATGACGCACGGGGTGACGGCAAGACCGGCGCCGGGGCCACATCGGGGTCCGCCGTCGGCGCAGACGGCAGCATCGACTGGACGCACCCGATGGTGCGCGATTCGGGCGGTGAACTGACGCTGCGTATCTTTGCCGCGAAAAAGCCGGTCATCGGCGCGATCAACGGCGCTGCGGTCGGTATCGGCGCGACGATGACATTGCCGATGGACATGCGGCTGGCGAGCAGCACGGCCCGTTTCGGCTTTGTCTTTGCCCGGCGCGGTATCGTGCCGGAGGCGGCGTCAAGCTGGTTCCTGCCGCGGCTTGTCGGCCTGCCGACCGCGCTGGACTGGTGTTATTCGGGGCGGGTGTTCGACGCAGGTGAGGCGCATGCCGCAGGGCTCGTGCAGTCGGTCCATGAACCCGGCGCATTGCTGGACGCCGCCATGGCGCTGTCCGACAAGCTGACCGCCGATTCGGCGCCGGTTTCCATCGCCGCGACGCGGCACATGTTGTGGCGGATGGCGGGCGCGCCCCACCCCAATGTGGCGCATCGGTGGGACAGCCGGATGATTTTTGCGCGCGGGCGGATGGGCGACGCCAAGGAAGGGGTGATGAGTTTCCTCGAAAAACGGCCGGCCAATTTCACCGACAGCGTAGCGGGCGGCTATCCGCATTTCAGCCCGTTCGATGATGACCCCGATTATGGGTGAGCTATTGGCAACGCACTTTCGCTGATGTTGGCGAATACCATTCGAGCCGCAGACATGTCAGTTTCAATTTAACCGAGAGCATTGAACAACAAAAGCGTGACCAGACCAGCGAAACCGGAGACCATAATCCAACTCCTCATC